>JBCCHM010000013.1:0-10585 GCA_039028755.1 Bacteroidota bacterium
CTTTTTGAATAGCCTGAAAATGATCGCTGTTCCGCTCATCTTTGCTTCACTCATCATAGGTATTACTAATATTGAGGACGTAACCAAACTCTCGAGGATCGGAGGAAAGACTTTTCTTATCTACACTGTTACAACCATTTTAGCTGTTATACTCGGCCTTACTATCGCAAACCTAGTCAAACCAGGACAAGTCATTTCTGAACAAACGAGGAATAGGTTAATGTCTCTTTACGGTAACCAAGTTGAGGAGCATGGAGCTACTCTACAAGAAATACACCAGGTAGGATCATTACAATTTTTAGTAGACCTGATCCCTGAAAATTTATTTGAAGCCTTAAGCAGCAATTTCAACTTACTGCAGGTGGTAGTAATAGCTATTATCCTAGGAATAGCGCTGCTAAAAATTCCACTCAGGAAGAGCAAACCTGTGATTCTATTTTTCGAAGGGCTCAATGACGCTATTATAGAGCTCATTAGGCTTATTATGAAGCTCGCACCACTTGGAGTATTTGCCCTCATTGCTTCCCTGTTGATAGAAATAGCAGGCAATAATAATCCTGGTGAACTTTCTAAGATACTGTACGCACTCTTGTGGTATGTAGCTACTGTTGTCTTTGGACTCCTACTACTAACCTTTGTTTTCTATCCTATTATCCTCAAGTTATTTACCCAAATGAGTTGCATTCACTTCTTCAAAGGCATACGGCCTGCGCAGTTAATCGCATTTACTACCAGCTCTAGTTCAGCAGCTTTGTCTGTTACTATGGAGCAAGTAGAGAAAAATCTAGGAATTTCTGAAGCAGTCAGTAGCTTTGTTTTGCCTCTAGGTGCTACTGTCAATATGAATGGAACGGCCCTTTATCAGGGCATTGCCATTGTTTTTATTGCTCAAGCCCTGGGAATGAATCTGCCAATCTCAGCACAACTTGTAATCATTGCTAACGTAGTTATCTCCTCTATTGGGGTAGCAGGAGTTCCTGGGGCTTCTATGGTTACGACCACTATGATACTGCAATCGATCGGAATACCTGCAGCAGGACTAGCCTTAATTTTAGCTCCTGACAGAATTCTGGATATGTGTAGAACAGTTGCTAATATCACAGGAGATGCTACCGTAGCTGCTGTGATAGCTAGCTCAGAAGGCGAAATTTCAGAAGTGGCTAGCAATTTCTAATTGCTAGGAGCAGTTGGTCAGTAGCTGCTACAATTAGACCTGAACTAAAGGTTACAGCCAGAGTATGGAAGCAAGTTTAAATGCAGTGATCCCGCTGGGGCTCGAACCCAGGACCCTCTCCTTAAAAGGGAGATGCTCTACCAACTGAGCTACGGAATCAGCTTATCTTCTTTCTGTAACATTGCAAAAGTAGTAGAGAACAAACGAAATCAAAAAGCGTAATTAAATATCAGAGTCAACTCCAGAGTAAGCCTATTTCCCTAAGGGGCATCTTAATTTCTAGCTCAATCGACAGAAATCGTGGTCAGAGAGAATATATACCTCCTCATACCTAATCTTATTGGCTATGTACGGATTCTCTTTGTCATGGTGGCTTTTTACTTTTGCTTTGAAAAGCACTATCTATTTCTATCATTTTATAGCATGAGTCAATTATTAGATGGATTAGATGGATTGGCAGCTCGATATTTTCGGCAAGCCACCAGATATGGGGCAGTACTCGATATGGTAACTGACAGGGCTTCTACAGCTGCCCTGCTTATAGCCTCTACAAAAGTATATCCTCAGTATGCACAGCTATTCATGGTGCTCATTACAATCGACATTGTATCGCACTTTACCCATGTTTACAGCTCTTTAGTGTGTGGCAAACGATCTCACAAGCTCATCTATAAAGACCAAAACTGGCTATTAAGACTCTACTACACCAATAAAACTGTTTTATTTACACTCTGTTTAGGCAATGAAGCGTATATGTTGCTCCTATACTTACTTCATTTCAAGCCCCAATGTAGCCTACCACTCCAGCTTAGAGCAGTTATTCTTCCATTTTTAACCTACTCCTTAGGAATGCTATTTGCTTTGAAGCAGCTCATCAACGTAGTACAATTAATAAAGGCAGCACAAGATACCGCTAACTTCGATATAGAAGAACGTCAAGAAGAATAATCTAGCCTGTAGTGATGGTCTTAACACATAAACTTTGAGTAGAACCAGAACACAAATAAAAGTAGAAAAGCCTTGAGCAGCTTTTCAAGCTTCTATGCCTCGAATTCGATCCATCATAAATCATTATTATAAGCATTAAAAGGGGCATTAGCTAGTTTTTCAACAGTCTCGTCATTAATGTTTATCCTTTTTGTACAAAGCTGGTCTACGTTCCTTGGTCCGTTTGATGGACTCTTGATAGCGCCATTCCTGAATGGCCTGGGCATTGCCAGATAACAAGACATCAGGTACACGCATACCCTGAAAATTAGCAGGTCTTGTGTAAGCAGGAGGTGCTATCAAGTCATCCTGAAAAGAATCAGTGAGTGCCGAAGTTTCATCTGATAACACGCCAGGAAGAAGTCTTACTACAGCATCTAGGAGTACAGCAGCAGCTAGCTCTCCGCCAGATAGCACATAGTCACCAACGCTAATTTCTCGTGTAATGAAATGCTGCCTTACTCGCTCATCTACACCTTTGTAATGACCACATAAAATGAGTAAATTTTTTTGTAAGGAGAGTTGGTTAGCTACTTTCTGGGTGAGCTGCTCCCCATCTGGCGCCATATAGATGACTTCTTGGTAGGTTGTTTGTTCTCTGAGTTTATTGATACACCGCACAATTGGCTCCACTGTGAGCAACATGCCTGCTCCCCCACCATAAATATAATCATCTACCTTGCTGTGTTTATCTGTGGAGTAATCTCGTAGGTCATGTATGTAGAGTGCTATCAGGCCCCGATCTATCGCCCGCTTCAGGATAGAGTAAGAAAAAGGACTTGCTAGCAGTTGTGGTAAGCAAGTAATGATATCAACTCGCATGGCCGCTCATGAAACGCTATATTTGTAAATCGGTAGCGAGGAGGGGAATTGAACCCCTGACCTTCGGGTTATGAATCCGACGCTCTGACCACCTGAGCTACCTCGCCTTGCAGAAGGCCTATATTACGAACTTTGTGCTAAAATCTGATCTATTTCGCAGTGCTTCTTGCTATCCTCTTGTATTAGAAACAGGATTTAGCTTAGTCTTTATCATTTACGGATGCTCATAAAAAAGATTGATAAGCTAGTGTTAGGCTCCTATATAGGGCTATTTATCCTTACCCTTTGCGTAGCTATATTTATATTTTTAATGCAGTTTTTTCTTATTTGGTTTGATGAGCTGATAGGTAAAAATCTGGGATTATTAGTCTACCTCCAATTGTTCTGCTATTTTGGTATCAATGTTACTCCCCTAGCTTTTCCTCTAGCGACTCTACTTGCCTCGCTGATGGCTTTGGGGAACTTAGGCGAGTACTTAGAACTAACTGCTTTGAAGGGTGCTGGAGTTTCTCTTCTACGCATACTACTACCTTTAGCTGTTTTTGTAGTGATATTGAGTGGCCTAGTATTCTTTTCTAATGGTTACCTAGTTCCTAAGGTCAACGAGAAGGCATATTGCCTGCTATATGACTTGAGAAAAAAGAAGCCTTCTATAGCTATCAGAGAAGGTGTCTTTTATAATGATATTCCTGATTATAGCATAAAAGTCGACAAAAAGCTTCCAGACCAAAAAACACTCCAGGGAATTATTATATATGACCATACCAAAGATAGGGGTAATGTGGCTGTGACTATGGCCGAGTCAGGTCAGTTATATATAATCCATGGTGGTCAGTATTTAGTTATGGAACTATTTAATGGATGTAGCTACCTAGAAGAGCCTCCAAAAGTAGACCCAACAAAATGCAAACAAAAGGCAATACCTATCCTTTATAGAAGTAGTTTTAAAACACAAAAAGTAATATTTGACTTGGGGTCGTTTAAGCTAACTAGAAGTAGTGAAAATCTTTTTAGCTTTCATCATACCACAAAAAATAACAGTCAGCTCAGTACCGAGATTGCCGATATGAAAACAAAAATTAAGGTAGCTAGCCAAGCTATCATAGATGAGTTTCGACAACATTGGCCTCTACCCAACGATAGAGAGCTAGGTGATGTATGTATAGAGCCGCTCAAGAAGGAAGTACTAGCTGATATTAACAATATTTTAGCCCTGAAAGCACAGGCCAAGCAGCTTCAGACTTACCAAGAAGACGACGCTACTACAGAGACCCCTGCAACCAACTCAACAGTATACCAGCATATACTGCCCCAGATCACCCAAAAAGCTCTTGATCAAGCTAAAGATTTTAGGAGTAAGCTAGCAACACAAGTGAATAGAATTGAAGCTGAGCAAAAGGACCTTAGAGAATACGAAATTGAAAAGCATAAAAGACTAGCCTCTGCTATAGGATGCATCATCATGTTTTTGATTGGTGCTCCATTAGGTGCACTCATTAGAAGAGGAGGTTTGGGAGTACCCCTGCTAGTCTCTACTATTTTTATTTTACTCCATTATATAGCTGACATGTTTGGTGTAAGATGGGCTAAAATAGGCATATTAGATAGCTTGAGCGGATCTTGGGCGCCTAATCTGATCTTGCTTCCTTTCGGGCTATTTTTCTTAAGGCAGGCTCAGAAGGACACACGCCTACTTGAAGGAGACGCTTATACGATATTGCTAGAAAGGTTCAAAAATGTAATAAGAAGACGATCACGTTAATTTAAGCTGCCCCAACATCGAAAATGCAGTAACACGCTAGAAGAGCAAGTATATAGTATGATGAAAGCATGTAATACAAGCTGTGGTGATCCACAGAGTTTTTTGTAGATTTACAAAAATATATATCAAAAGAAAGGTAGCTTTCAAAATAGACTAAGATGCAACTAAGTAAAGAAGACAAACAACAGCTATTTCAAGAATACAGTGCTAAAAAATTAGCACAAGATACAGGGTCACCAGAATCACAGGTTGCCTTATTTACCCACAGAATCAGGCATCTAACAGAACACCTCAAGTTACATCCCAAAGATAAGGCCTCTAAATTAGGCTTGGTAAAGCTTGTTGGTAAGCGGAAGAAACAATTAGCTTACCTACAGAAAGAATCAATAGAGCAGTATAGAGGTATTGTGGCTAGCCTTGGATTGAGAAAGTAGCCATTCAGTAAGCTTGAAAGCCATAAATTCAGCTATTCTCTAACTAATATGCACATTTGCCATAAGCTGGCTAGAAGTAATAGCTAGCTTCCATATGACATAGCAGCGATTATCCACAAACAAAGAATATGAGTAAACCTATACATACTACGCTTACAAAGCCAGTATCTAAAACTATAAAGCTGGCTGATCAGCGAGAAATAACTATTGAAACAGGCAAACTTGCTAAGCAGGCTGATGGTTCTGCTATAGTCAAGATGGGCGATACTATGCTGCTGGCTACCGTTGTGGCTAAGCAAGAAGCAGATGAAAATATAGGCTTTTTGCCACTCTACGTAGACTATCAAGAAAAGTTTGCGGCAGCAGGTAAGATACCTGGGAGCTTCCTGAGGCGAGAAGGCAGATTAGGCGATCATGAGATTTTAGTCTCCCGCCTAGTTGATAGGGCGATTAGGCCGCTTTTTTCAGAAAAATACAATTATGAAACACAAGTCAGTGTTTTCTTGATTTCTGTAGACTCAGAAGTATTGCCTGACGCCCTAGCTGCCCTAGCTGCTTCTACAGCATTAGCTGTTTCTCCGATACCCTTTCATGGCCCTATATCTGAAGTACGTGTTGCAAGAGTAGCAGGCCAATTGCTCATCAATCCAGCTCCAGCAGAGCTCGAAAAAGCAGATATAGACCTGATTGTGGCTGCTAGTGAGAAAAATATCATTATGGTAGAGGGGGAAATGCGTGAAGTGCAAGAGGAGGAAATGATAGTAGCTATACAGTTTGCTCATGAGGCTATTAAAGGACAATGTCAGGTTCAAAAAGAACTTGTATCAGCAGTGGGTAAACTAGAGAAATTTAGTATAGATGCCAGCAAACTGGAAGAGCATAACCCACCAAAAGCTATATTTAAGGCACTATATGATGAGGTGTATGCAGTAGCTAAAAAAGGTATAAACCATAAGCAGCAACGAAAAGCAGCCTTGAAGGCTATCAAGCAAAATTATCTCAAAAGTCTACCACAAGACCAAGAGATAGATGCTGTATCTTTTGATAAATATTTCCATGAGTTAGAGAAGCAAGTCGTCCGTAACCTTGCCTTGAATGAAGGTATACGCTTAGATGGCAGGAAGCTGGACGAAGTAAGGCCTATCTGGTCAGAGATCGATTATTTGCCAGCTGCCCATGGTTCCTCGCTTTTCACAAGGGGCGAGACACAGTCACTCACTACAGTAACCTTAGGTACCAAGCTGGACGAGCAGCTTATAGACCGTGTTATGATCAATGGCTACAGCAGATTTATGTTACACTACAACTTCCCTGGTTTCTCCACTGGAGAAGTGAAGGCTAATAGAGGTCCAGCAAGAAGAGAAATAGGTCATGGCAACCTAGCCATGAGAGCTCTAAGCAAAGTGCTGCCCCCAGATGAAGACAATCCCTACACTATCCGCATAGTGTCCGACATCCTAGAGTCCAACGGCTCTTCTTCTATGGCTACCGTGTGTGCAGGGTCGCTAGCCCTGATGGATGCAGGAGTACCCATTAGATCGGCTGTATCAGGCATTGCGATGGGCTTGATTACAGATCCGGTAACAGGTAAATACGCTATTATATCCGATATTTTAGGCGATGAAGATGCCCTAGGAGATATGGACTTCAAGGTAGCTGGTACCCAAGCTGGACTTACAGCCTGCCAGATGGACATCAAAGTGGAAGGCTTATCCTACCAGATCTTACAAGAAGCACTAGCGCAGTCTAAGGCAGGACGGCTCCATATCCTAGATGAGATGAATAAGGTCATAGATAAACCTAAGCCTGATTACAAACCACATGCTCCTAGATTTAGTATGATGAGTATTTCTAAAGACATGATTGGTGCTGTAATTGGTCCTGGGGGTAAAGTCGTTCAAGAAATGCAACGCGCAACAGGAGCCACTATTATCATTGAAGACGTTGATGAAAAGGGTATTATAAAATTTTTTGCTCCTAACCAAGACAGTATTCAAAAAGCTGAGCAAAAAGTTAAAGATATAGTTGCCGAGCCTGTTGTAGGAGAAGTTTACCATGGAGCTGTGAAGTCCATCCTGCCCTTCGGAGCCTTTGTAGAGTTCATGCCTGGGAAAGACGGCTTACTCCATATCTCTGAAGTAAAGTGGGAGCACATAGAGAACCTAGAGCAAGTACTAGAGGTAGGAGAAGTGATACAGGTAAAACTAGTGGCAATTGATTCCAAGACAGGTAAATATAGGCTCTCTCGTAAAGCTTTATTGCCCAAACCAGCTACTGAAATAGCTGGTTAAGTACCTTGAAACCATTTTATAAAATATCTTTAATTAAAAGTCAAAAACTTAAAATCCATGAGACAACTTAAGATAAGCAAACAAATTACTAATCGCGAAAGTCAATCGCTAGATAAATACCTACAAGAAATCGGTAGAGTAGATTTGCTGACTCCTGATGAAGAAGTAGAGCTAGCTAAACGTATTAGAACAGGCGATAGAGTAGCACTCGAAAGGCTAACTAAGGCCAACCTGCGCTTTGTTGTTTCTGTAGCTAAGCAATATCAAAATCAAGGACTATCCCTAAGTGACCTGATTAATGAAGGGAACCTAGGACTGATCAAGTCAGCTCAGCGTTTTGATGAAACAAGAGGCTTTAAGTTTATTTCCTACGCGGTTTGGTGGATCAGGCAATCCATCCTGCAAGCACTAGCTGAACAGTCTAGGATTGTACGGTTACCACTGAATCGTGTCGGCAACCTAAACAAGTTATCCAGAACCTTTTCCCAGCTTGAACAAAAATATAAACGTGAGCCAACTGCTGATGAACTAGCTGATGAACTAGATATTACTATTACTGAGGTTAGTAATACAATGAAAATATCTGGACGCCATGTCTCTGTAGATGCCCCTTTTGTGCAGGGTGAGGATAGTAGTCTGCTAGATGTACTAGAAAATGATACTGAAGCTAAGCCAGATGATGGCTTAATTAATGAATCGCTACGAGAAGACCTGCAAGAAGCTTTATATGCTCTTACAGAGAGAGAGGCTGGTGTACTAAGCTTTTATTTTGGCCTAAGGAGTGCGCAACCTCTGACTTTAGAGGAAATAGGTGCCTACTTTCACCTGACACGAGAGCGAGTACGGCAGATTAAAGAGAAAGCTATCAAAAAATTGAGACATGTAGCAAGCAGCAAGGTTCTGAAACCTTACTTAGGCTAAACGGCATTGCTGATATGCATCAAGGAATCTTACCAGTAGTCATCATAGGCTCAGGGCCTGCAGGATATACAGCAGCTATCTACACAGCAAGGGCTGGTCTTTATACTATACTATATCAAGGGCCACATCCTGGTGGCCAGCTAACCACTACTACAGAAGTAGAGAATTATCCTGGTTATGCTGAGGGTGTACTGGGTGCACAGATGATGATAGATCTGCAAAAGCAGGCACAAAGGTTTGGTACGGATGTAAGGTCAGCCACAATTACTGCAGTAAACCTCTCTGTCTATCCTTTTCACCTAACTGCTGACGATCAGCATAGCATCCTAGCTAGGAGTATTATCATTGCTACAGGTGCTGATGCTAAATGGCTAGGCTTGCCTTCTGAAAAGCGGTTGAATGGCCAAGGTGTATCTGCCTGTGCAGTATGTGATGGATTCTTTTTTAGGGGCCAAGATGTGGCTGTAGTAGGTGGAGGAGATAGCGCAGCAGAAGAAGCTACATACTTAGCTAATATTTGCAATAAGGTATACATGCTTGTGCGTAGAGACCAGATGCGTGCTTCTGTGATTATGCAGCAACGGGTGCTGGATAAGCCAAATATTGAGATACACTGGAACACTGAGGTAGAAGCAATATTGGGTGAGCAAGCAGTAGAAAGCGTTCGAGTGGTCAATAACCGTACGCAAGTAAAGACAGAGATTCCTATCAAAGGACTTTTTGTAGCTATTGGTCATCAGCCTAATACAGCTATGTTTGCTCCTTATCTCCCCTTAGATGCCAAGGGATATATCCAGACTATTCCAGGCACTACAAAGACTAGCGTACCAGGTGTGTTTGCTGCTGGTGATGTACAAGATGCCGTTTATAGGCAGGCTGTGACTGCGGCTGGCACAGGATGTATGGCAGCATTAGAAGCAGAGCGCTTTTTAGCTAGCTAAGCGGATAAAACTTAGCCATAAATCGAAAGGCTATTGCAAAGGCATATAGCTTTATTGATAGCTCCTACGAATCAGCTCCTTCAGAGGCATTGCTATAACAATGCCTCTGAAGGGCCAAAAGCTTATATTAAAAAAATTTATAGTCTAAGCTCGGCAGAGGAGAGTTGTATAGGCAAGGAGAAAGTTGGTAATCGGTATGAGTTTGTCTCAAAAGTATCGCTAGCGACTTTGCCTAATAGCCAAGTGGCGGTCGGAGTTGAGAGCTTTTCAGACAACCCCCACGATAGTAAGATATTGTCAGTGTCGCTGGATTCGATACGTAAGATATTTGGCAAGGAATTTAGTCGAATAATAGTAGATCGAGGCTATAGGGGCCATGGGAAAGTTGGTGAGAGTGAGGTAAGCTTACCAGGCAGCTGTACAGATAAGCGTGCGTATGCCTGCCGTCAGCATAAGTTTCGTTGTAGGGGTCGTTCAGGGATAGAGGCAGTAATAGGACACCTGAAGTCAGCGCATAGACTGAGTCGAAACTACCTGAAGAGCAGGCTAGGCGATAGGTTGAATGGACTTTTGGCTGGTATAGGGTTCAACTTTAGGCTACTGCCAGGGGAGCTAGCATTTTTTTGCTCGTATTCTCTGTACTGCACAGTGGCAAAACTACTAGGGCTATTTGCTAGGAAACTTGTGCTTGATAAACCCAGCTAGAGTGATTAAAGGTCTACATAATAGAGCGGCTCGTAAAGAAAGCAGAAGGACCAGCGGGCATATTAGACCTCTTACAGCCTCTCAAGATACATTGATTTTACATACAGAAGATGTTCTAGAACCACAGTTATGCAAGAAGTCTGATAGCAAAAAAGTGAAGAAGTTATTGTAAACTCCTCTGTCTTTGGGACCCTAGCACCAGGGATGAATATGTAGGAGAAAAGAACTAATTTTACTCCATGAACCCCAAGCCCCAAATACACACCGGAACAGACAGCTTCGCTGAGTTACTCTCAGAGAACAATGTGTTTGTCGACAAGAGCATGTTTATCCAGGAATTCTTAGAGGAGAGTGGTGGCAAGGTAGCCTTGATTACGCTTCCCCGTCGTTGGGGCAAGACTCTGAATATGGACATGTTGCGGCGCTTCCTGTCCCTAGAAGTAGATGAGCTCCTGAAAAAGGTACCTACCCCTACCCCTGCAGAGAAGATCCAGCAGTGGTACAATGGCTATACGTTTAGGAGCGAAGTGCTCTATAATCCTTGGTCC
>JBCCHM010000014.1:0-10036 GCA_039028755.1 Bacteroidota bacterium
AAGGGCATGCTTTATAGTAGTTTGTAGAGGCACTCAACCAGCTGCTGCTATGCATCCAAGTAGTGCAGCAACGTAAAGGTAACAGAAGCTATAGAAGAGAGTCAGGTATAGACAGTAGACCTCTTGCAAAACCCCAAAGAATACATTGATTTTACATACAGAAGAGGCTCTAGAACCACAGTTATGCAAGAAGTCTAATATAAAGTTAAGTTATCTCCATTAAAGTAAAGACGAGAAGGCATATAAGAAAAAGATAATAAGCTAAGCCTGTAGTTTGGATTTATTTAGCAAGGCTTTAAGCTCGCTAAGCTTGAGTAAAGCCTCGACTGGTGTTATGGTGTTAAGGTCTAGCGGATTGATGATTGATTTAATGCTGGTAAAAGCAGGGTCAGCTTCAAACAGTGCTAATTGATAATTATTTTCTGGAACAGTCTTGATTTTTTCTTGGTGTTCAGAGCGTGTTTTGTCTTGCTCTAAGTGTTGTAGTATTTTAACAGCCCGCTTTATCACTTGTACAGGCATACCTGCCAACTGGGCTACATGGATGCCAAAGCTATGTTCGCTGCCTCCTTCACTGAGCTTGCGTAAGAAGATTATTTTATCTTTTACTTCCTTGACGGTTACATTAAAGTTTTTGACTCTGATCAGCTGTTCGGCTAGTTGGTTGAGTTCATGATAGTGTGTAGCAAAGAGCGTTTTAGCGCGATACTTAGGATGATTGTGTAAGTATTCTACAATGGACCAGGCAATAGAGATACCATCATAAGTACTAGTGCCGCGGCCTATCTCATCCATCAGCACTAGGCTGCGGTCACTTAAGTTATGCATGATGCTAGCTGTTTCGGTCATCTCCGTCATAAAGGTAGATTCTCCTCTAGCTAGGTTGTCAGAAGCACCTACACGTGTAAAGATCTTATCAACCAAGCCAAGGCTTGCATTAGAGGCAGGTACAAAAGTCCCTACCTGTGCCATGAGCATAGTCAGAGCTACTTGACGTAGTAGGGCTGATTTACCCGCCATGTTAGGCCCTGTGATGATGATAATCTGCTGCTTGTCGTTATCCAAGTATATATCGTTTGGCACATAACTTTCGTCTAGTGGCAATTGTTGCTCAATAACGGGATGTCTACCTGCTTGGATGACAATAGTTTTGCTTTCATTAATTATTGGCTTAGTGTATTGGTTCTTTCTAGCCTCTTGGGCAAAGGCAAGGTAGCAGTCCAGCTGAGCCAATACTTTTGCATTTTGTTGAATCTGGGGGACAAACTCTGCAGCATGATCCATTAGCTCTTCGTATAGCTTTTGCTCTAAGGCCCCAGTTTTTTCTTCTGCATTTAGAATCTTACTTTCGTAGACCTTCAGCTCTTCTGTAACATAGCGCTCTGCATGCACTAAGGTCTGCTTGCGAATCCAATCTCGTGGTACTTTGGCTTTATGGGTGTTGGTTACCTCTAGGTAATAGCCAAATACCTTGTTGTAAGCGATTTTTAAAGAAGAAATACCTGTTCTTCTACTCTCTTTTTGCTGTAGCTGGATCAGATAATCCTTACCTGCATAAGCTAGTTCCCTGATCTCGTCTAGTTCTAGATTGACTCCTTTTTTGATCAGTCTTCCTTGGTTAGTAACTAGCGGTGGATTTTCTTGTAGGGTCTTTTCAAGCTTTTCTACCAAATATTCACAGCCATACAGCTGTTGGCTGAGTTTTATTAATAGTTCATGTTTGCTTTCCTCCAGGTATTGTTGAATAGGGGCCGTGTGCCGTAACGCCTTTTTTAGGGCAAGCAGGTCTCTGGGGCTGGCTCTCCCGACCGACACTTTGGAAATAAGGCGCTCTAGATCGCTGATTTGCTTAAGTTCTTGCAAGATATTTTTCCATAACGTAGGATCATTCACTAATATTTCAACGGTGTCGAGCCGCTTCTGAATAGCATTGATTTCTTTTAAGGGTAGTACTAGCCACTTTTTTATCAAGCGAGCTCCCATAGGAGTTACGGTCTTATCCAGTACCTCAATGAGTGGTACTCCGCCTTCTTGTTGTGGATGCAGTAGCTCTAGGTTTTTAATAGTGAACTTATCGAGCCATACATACTTATCTTCTTCGATCCTGGCAATGGATGTAATGTGTTTAGCTTCTTTATGCTCTGTCTCTTCTAGGTAACGGAGTATAGCTCCACTAGCTATAATGCCTGATGGGAGGTTTTCAATACCAAAACCTTTGAGTGAAGTAGTACCAAAGTGGTTATTGAGCATTTCATAGGCATAGTCAAGGTGATATGCCCATTCTTCCAAGCAATAACTGGGGTAGTGTTCTTCTGCAAATATTTGAAACTCAGCTTGTTGCTTCTTACTCAGAATAACTTCGGCAGGATGAAAGCTTTGTATGAGCTTATTAACATAGATAGAGCTCCCTTGTGCTGTGAGAAATTCACCAGTAGAGACATCTAGAAAAGCAATGCCTATGTCATCTTTATCAAAGTATAGCGAAGCCAGGTAGTTATTATGCTTCTGGTCAAGTACGGTATCATGGAAGGAAAGGCCTGGAGTAATTAGCTCAGTAACGCCCCGCTTGACAAGGCCTTTTACTGTTTTAGGATCCTCTAGCTGTTCACAAATAGCAACACGATGACCTGCTTTGACTAATTTGGGTAAGTATGTATCTAGGGCATGGTGTGGAAAACCTGCTAGTTCAACCGCTGACGCAGCGCCATTAGATCGCTTCGTCAAAACAATGTCTAGAATTTTGCTGGTCTTAATAGCATCTTCAGCAAAGGTTTCATAGAAATCACCTACCCTGAAGAGCAGCAAAGCGCCAGGATATTGGGCCTTGATCTGCTTGTATTGATTCATCAGTGGCGTTGCCTTACTCATTGGCCTACAGTGCTTAAAAATGTATTATGCTTTGATAGATAGTATGGTACAATCCCGTATCTCTGCTAAAACAAGAAAAAATTTACTATACAATATTGATTAGCTATATAAACGTTTCAATATCAGTATACTATACATAACTTATTATCGGCCTCTAATTTAACTAAAATTATACGTTATTGTATAATTAATGTCATAATATTAAAATTAATCCCCAACAAGTTATAGCACTTGCCTCTTCAAAAATTTTAAACTACCAAAAGCTAGCACTACGTATGCATGGTGTAAGACTGCTCTTCATATCGCAGGTGTTTGCTTATATTTTAGGGTCTAGTGAACTTTAGCGTGGATATTTTCTAAATTTCTGTAACAGAACTTGATATAGACCTTCATGCCTGTTATTGAATCTAAACGCAGTTTCTTTTAGGGGCAAATTCAAGCTTTTTCCCCGCAGTCCATTAAACTGAACCACCCTGCTTTTTGCAAAACTCCATAAACTCTCCACACCAGTAATATGACTCTTTCCTCTAGAAAACTCATCTTGCCGGTGATAAACTCTATAGGGATCATAACCATTCAAAATTAACCCATCATAAGCTCTCTATCCAGCTGTATGTATCGTACTTCCTTCTAATATTTTTCCTTGTATAAGGGGCATTATCTCTGCTTTAGAGCAGTTTTTGACCAGCTGTACAAACCCTACCACCCCGTTTTAAAAGGCCCAATACAGGAGTTTTTCCAATGGCTCCACGGCCTTTCTTGCCTCGAATACGCCTGGGGCCAAAGTAGCTTTCGTCTGATTAATTGTCTGAATTTAGCTTCCGAAATATGCGAACGCTTATAATACTTGTTTTTCCATTGATTCATAGTGACTTAGCTTACCTTAAATCTAGCTAAAGTGCACTAGACCCATAGAAGATATGAATGGTTTACTAAATAAGCGACAGTCAAACGCTATTATTACTATTCAGTGCTATAAGGAGCATTTGGCTAGCGAAGTATCTCAAGGTATTGACGCCATGTAATATATCGTGGGTATATGAGCAAAAGAGTCTGGAAAGAGCCCGAATAAATTCACTATCAAACCTAATCGCTTCACCCTGATATTAGACATATTTTAACAACGAAAAAGTAAACACCTAAACAACTTAGTACTTAATCTATGCCCATTATCACACTAGACATTGCTATATTCAGTATTTTTTTAGCGCTCAACCTTATCATAGGCTTGGCTGCTGGCCGCCATGTAAAAACTCTGCGCGAGTACGCTATTGGTAGAAAAAGCTTCTCTACGGCCACTGTTACCTCTACGATTGTGGCGACTTGGGTCGGAGGCGGATTTCTTTTCTACGCTCTAGCTAATATCTATACCACTGGCTTACATTTTATCATAGCAGCGATGGGATCAGCAATCTGTCTTTTACTTATGGGACAAGTTTTGTCTGTACGCATGGGAGAGTTCTTAAATAACCTCTCTGTAGCTGAAGCCATGGGAGATCTATATGGTCAAATAGTACGCCTCATTACCGCTATTAGTGGCATGCTTGGTGGGATAGGACACGTAGCTATTCAATTTAAGGTTATTGCCAAAATGCTGACCTTGCTATTGGGTTTCCAGGGGCTAGGGGCTACTGTAGCCGCAGCTGTAATTGTTACTCTTTATTCAGCTTTAGGAGGCATTCGTTCCGTTACCCTTACGGACGTATTCCAGTTTATGACCTTCAGCATATTTATTCCCATTCTGGCATTGATAATTTGGAATCATATAAAAGATCCTGGTCAGGTTGTATATACACTAACTACTAACCCGATTTTTAACTTGCGGGAAGTAGTAGGTTGGCATCCTCAATTTATATCTTCCCTAGGCTTATTGCTCTATTTTATAATCCCTGGTTTAGCGCCATCTGTATTTCAACGGGTGGCTATCTCCAGTGATCTCAAACAAGTTAGAGGCTCCTTTACCTATGCAGCGGGAATCATATCGCTTATACTCATAGCAGCGGCTTGGATATCCATTTTATTGTTAGCTGACAACCCTAGTCTAGAACCTAGTAAGCTGGTCAACTACATAATTGAGCACTATGCCTATCCAGGCCTTAAAGGCCTTATTGCCTTGGGAATTACGTCTATGGCTATGTCTACAGCTGATTCTTTTCTAAATGCTACTGCTGTGATGACTGTCCATGACATCATCAAGCCCTTAAAATCATCTTTCAAGGAGTCAATCGCTATCGTCAGGGTATTCTCCCTTTGCTTAGGTATTGCTGCGTTGCTATTAGCAATTCGTGTAAACGATCTACTAGACCTACTTTTAATCTCTAATACTTTCTACATGCCCATTGCTACAGTGCCTCTACTCCTAGCCATCTTTGGTTTTCGTAGCAGCAGAAGAGCTGTTTTGATAGGTATGGCAGCAGGTTTTGCTACAGTAATAGTATGGATGAACTATTTTGCCTATACAGGTATCAACAATATTATCCCTGGTATGGTGGCTAATGTAGTCTTTTTTATAAGTAGCCACTATCTGCTGAAAGAAGAAGGAGGCTGGGTAGGCATCAAGGAGCCAGGGCCTCTCCTAGCTGCTAGGCAAGCGCGCCAAGAGGCTTGGAAAGCTTTGATCAAGACTATTAAACATCCTAAGCCCTATGCTTACCTGAAGAAAAACCTCCCTGCAAAAGAAGGGCTATACACGTTATTCGGTATCTACGTGATAGGTGCCACTTATGCTTCATTTTTTACCATACCCGAATCGATAGTCACTTCTTACCAGAAGCTCTATGACCACATTGCCCACTCTGTGCTTATTGCAGCAGCAGCTTTTATCACCTACCCTGCCTGGCCGCCTACCTTCAAAGGCAAGCGCTTTATTGTCTTTGCCTGGCCTATGGGTATTGGATATATCCTCTTTGTAGTAGGCAGCGTACTCGTTGTGATGAGTGGCTTCCACCAAGTACAAGTTATGATTTTCATGCTGAACCTGGTCATGGCTACCTTACTACTCTATTGGCCACTCATGCTATTGCTACTTACCAGCGGCATCCTACTAGCTTTAGGGGCATTTAAACTATACGCAGGGTCAGTTCCTCTGCTAGGCGTGTCCGATGCACTCCAGTTCAGGGTCATCTATGGCATACCCCTGTTCATCAGCTTTCTGGTTGCCCTTATTAGGGCTAAACAGATTCAAGCAAGGCTAGAAGGACAAAATACATACTTGCTAACTACTCGAGAGGAAACAAAAAGTCAGCTAGTTGAGTCTCTACGGTGCAGAGAGGAGTTTTTAAAAGAACTAAACCCTGGTGATGTAGCCCTGTTTGATAGCACTACAGCTGCCTATATCCAACAAGCCATCTACCGCATCAAGGACTATTTACGCTTGGATGTAAGTAAGGTTAGTCTGGAACAGCTTCTGGAAGAAGCTAGGGCCACACTCAAATTGCAGGACCTAAAATCACAGCCTCAATTTCTAACTAAGAAGCACACCAAATACGAAGAAATACACGCTGACCCAGCTAAAATCAAGCAGCTTCTCGTTAATAGCATCGACTATGTATATAAGCACAGCCAAGCAGATATACCTATCACTATTGGCCTAGAAGATGCCACCTTGGGCCATAGTATAGACCATATGAAAAACTACACGAGAAAGCTCGATGCTTTGAAGATTACTATCACGACTGAAAAAGAACTTCCCCCTACCCAAGAAATCTACATGATTAGTCCAATACAGTCTAATGGCTGGGCTCCACAGAATAAGGCAGATTTAGCGCTGATAGAGAATAATCGCATCATTGACGCTCACTATGGGTATGCAGAAAAAATGGCTGACCATACCTATGTCTATGTGATTCCCATCAATGTGAGAGAAATTAGGGGTAAGGTGATGGAGCTGCTCCGCGAGCCTACAGCAGCTGACCCTGAACAGCTCAAGCATCCTCTAGCGATTCAGCTAGAAAAAGAGCTATTTGATAAGCTAGAAGGAACAGAAGTGGATTTAGCAGTCATCCATAAAGCCTTGAAGGTAATTAAGCGATATCATGGCGGTGTTAGCAGGAAGTCAGGTGAGCCTTTCTTTACCCATCCTATGGCAGCGGCTCTGATTCTACTAAAATATTCTCAAGACCAAGATGCTGTAGTAGCGGCCTTGTTGCATGATACAGTAGAAGATACGAGCCTATCCATGACGCACATACGGACTATGTTTGGGGAGAAAGTAGCCTACTTAGTGGGCAAGGCCACGAATCTGGAAGACAACATACGAAGGACCAGCCTGGAAGATCACGAGAACCTCCATCGGCTGATAAGCTGTGAGGACTCTAGCGTAGCACTCATAAAGCTCTCAGATAGGCTTCATAATATGCGCACTATACAGGGCCATCTATCTATAGACAAACAAAAGCGTATAGCTCATGAGACGTTGACTTTCTTTGTACCGATGGCTAAGAATCTAGCTCTAGTAGGTATGGCTCAGGAGCTAGAAAAGCTGAGCTTGAGAGTTTTAGAAAAAATAAACAAGTAGTCATTTTTCTTGATTATCCCAAAACGGCCATTCCTAGAATAGTATAGCCACTTTTTGGACACCCCAGCTCTAGGCTAATGCTACAATAACAGCTATAGCGGTTTTACTCTTTTAATCTGATCAGCCAGAGGCATTTGACGGGTGTTAGGCAAAATTCCAACGGTAACTTGCCGTTCTGTTAATAGGATATTTTAGGTCTACAAGCTTACCTACGTTAGCACTATGGAGCCTCAGTGGCCTACTAGCGCAGTATAGCCTTAGTCTTAAGAGTAGCCTGGATGATCCTATATTGATTATGAGTTCTGTTCTACATGCCAGCTTTCGCTGCGTAGTGCTGTTTTATAAGCTTTGATAGCCCGCTCCCTAGCTGCATTATGGTCTACAATGGGCTGGGGGTAATTAACATCTTGAAATTGCGGGTTCCATTGCTTGATATACTTTAAATCAGCATCAAACCTCTGTGTTTGCAGAACTGGATTAAAAACACGGAAGTAAGGAGCTGCATCGCATCCTGAGCCAGCAGCCCATTGCCATCCACCATTGTTAGAAGATAGCTCGTAGTCTAGCAGCTTTTTACCAAAAAAATTTTCTCCCCAGCGCCAGTCAATCAGCAGATGCTTGGTCAGAAAACTCGCTGTGATCATGCGAAGCCGATTATGCATATAGCCTGTTTTGTTAAGCTCACGCATGCCTGCATCTACGATGGGATAGCCTGTGAGTCCTTCACACCAAGCTCGGAACTGCTGCTCATCATTGATCCACTTTACCTCATCATAAATGGATTTGAAGGAGCGCGTTACTACATAAGGAAAGTGCCACAAAATCATCATATAGAAGTTGCGCCAGATGAGTTCATTGAGCCAAACTTCATTGCTTTCTATAGCTATACGCGTAGCAACTCTAATGCTGATAGTGCCAAAACGTAAATGCACACCCAGTTGGCTAGTACCTCTTATTGAAGGTATGTCTCGTTGTTTGTCATATTGCTTGATCAGCCCTCTGTCTATTTCTTTTGATGGAAAGTCATAGGAATGTGCTTTGAAGCCCATGTTCGTTAGCGTAAGAAGCGGTAGTGGTGAAATTCTTAGTAGATGCCTAAAATAGGCAGGCGTATCAAAGCCTTCAGCTAGCTTAGGCATGAACGTTTTTTTCCATTTCTTCATATAAGGCGTAAAAACCGTGTAGGGCTCGCCATTACCTTTCACTATTTCATCCTTTTCAAAGATGACCTGGTCCTTGAAAGTATAGAAAGGTATGTGATAGGCTGCCAGTAAGTCTTGTACGGCTTGGTCGCGCTTCCTAGCATAGGGCTCGTAGTCATGGTTTGTATAAACGGCCTGGATATGAAGTGTGTCAACTAACTTTTTATATATATCTATTGGCTTCCCATAGCATACCCCCAAAGAGCTTTTGTGTTGCTCCAGTGTTTGCTTCATAGCCTGAATCTGCTCATAGATAAAGTTAACGCGCCTATCAGCCACATCCGCTAGTTGGTCTAAAATACTGGTATCGAAGATGAAGATAGGGAGCACATGTTCGTGATTTTTGAGTGCCTGGTATAGGCCGTGGTTGTCATCTAGTCGTAAATCTCTTCTTAGCCAGAATAGAGTGATCGATCGATTTTGTGACAGCTCTGTGATAGCGGGTATATGCATAAGTTACAACCTAAAGAATAGCTTACGCTATAGATAATTAAGGCTATACCTGAGTCTTGCCTGGAGTGCTATAGCATACTTCCTATAGCTCGGAAGCCTTATCCTTTGCTGCAATAGCCTACTGCTAGGCACGCTACAGATTTTTCGAAAAAGCGCTTTATAATATTTGTAAGCTATATAAACCCCAAACTTGGCACCGATAGGCAGTAGCTTAATGCCAATGAGTGCTTCTTGGAAGTCTATAGCTATGTCCTGCTCTATTTTGCGCTTCTCTGCATCACTAAACTGCTCAAAATCGATGTGTGGGAAGTAGGTTCTGCCTAGCTTTTTATAGTCTGTATCTAAGTCTCTTAAAAAATTCACTTTTTGCAAGGCCTTACCCAAGCGTATTGCGTAAGGCTTTAGTTGAATGTATTGCTGCTTATCTCCTTTACAAAAGACTTGTAGGCACATCAAGCCTACTACTTCTGAGGAGCCTAGCAAATATTTTTCTAAGGAAGCCTGAGTATGTGTCTGCTGGGTCAAGTCCATTTCCATGCTATCAAAAAACAGGTCGATGAGCTCTGTACCTATCTGATAGTCATGAACAACATGCTGGAAAGCATTCAGAACAGGATTAAGACTGATCCTATCTGCAATGGCTTGGTAGGTATCTACTTTATACTTCTTCAGAAGCGTTGCCCTAGGATAAGCTTGGAAGCTATCTACAATTTCATCGCCTAACCTGAAAAAGCTATAAATGGCATAGATAGGTTGGTGGTATTGCTTATGGAGACACTTGATGCCTAGGGCAAAAGAAGTAGTGTAAGCCCGTGCAATAGCCCTACTACATTGGGCCGAAACAAGATCATAAATATTTTTCCTCTGCAATGATAAAAAGTGACGTTCCATGCGATTTGGAGTACACTGAATTTTCACTTCTCAAAACAGTGAATCCTTTGAAATAACTATTGTGGAGAAGTGTATTTTTATTGAAACGACACGCATTCTGCGTGTC
>JBCCHM010000015.1:0-9656 GCA_039028755.1 Bacteroidota bacterium
CTTACTCAATACTTACTCAATACTTACTCAATACTTACTCAATACTTACTCAATACTTACTCAATACTTACTCAATACTTACTCAATACTTACTCAATACTTACTCAATACTTACTCAATACTTACTCAATACTTACTTTCAGGGCTTTATGCAACGATTAGCTCAGCATGGGTCAAAGGTTCTCCTATTTGAAGCTTCCAGAGGTTAGCATAGAGACGATCTTGCTGGAGAAGCTCTTGGTGTTTGCCCTGTTCAATGATTGATCCTTGCTTCAACACAAAAATCTGATCTGCTTGTTTGACCGTAGAGAGCCTGTGTGCAATGAGAATCGTAGTTCTATGCTTACTAATTTTGGTCAAAGCTATTTGTATAGCCAGCTCAGTTTCATTGTCAACCGCTGAGGTAGCTTCATCCAATATTAGGATGGAGGGATTACGTATAATGGCTCTAGCAATAGCAATGCACTGTTTCTGGCCACCAGAGAGAATTTGCCCATGTTCTCCGATCCATGTGTCATATCCCTGTGGAAGCTGGCTGATAAACTTATGGGCCGCAGCATTTTGGGCAGCTTGTATGATCTGTTCTCGGGTAGCCGTAGGGTAAGCATAGCTGATGTTCTCTGCAATAGTTCCTTCAAAGAGTAAAGGCTCTTGGCTCACAAAGCCTATCTGTTTTCTCAATGCTGAGAGTGATAGCTCGCGAATCTCTTTGTCGTCAAAAAAAATCTTGCCTTGCGTAGGGAAATACACTCCTAGTAAGAGCTGGAGCAGTGTCGACTTACCTGCTCCTGTAGCGCCCACAAAAGCTACGGTCTGGCCAGGAGAGATGCGCAAGGAAAGGTTATGAAGCGTTGGGGGCTGTTGTTCGTAAGCAAAGCTGACCGCTGAGAAGTCAATCTTCCCTTTTAAAGGGAGCTCCGTACTAGGAGAAGCCTCAAGAGGTAGATGAAACAAATCAAGCAGTCGCCTTGTAGAAGCCATGACACGCTGAAAGTTAATCATGATCTCTGCCATGTCTGCAAAGGGCCAGAGAAGGCGCTGTGTAAGGAAGATAAGCGTGCTATAAGCTCCTACATCTAATTTCTTTTCCATAGTAAGCAGGCCACCATATATCAGCGTTACGAGAAATCCTGAAAGTATGGCAAAACGTATTATGGGTACTAGCAAAGCGCCCCATCGGATTGCCTTTAAGTTCGCTTCTTTATAAGCTAGGCTAGCCTCCTCAAGTTTTGCCTCCTCAATATTTTCAGCTACTAGACTTTTGACAGTTAATAGTCCGAATAGGCTATTAGCTAGGCGTGTGCCTAATGAGCCAGCTTTCTTGCGTACTGCCAGGTAAAAGGAGGATAGCTTTTTTTGAAAATAGAAGATCCCATAGATGATAAATGGAATGGGAAGAATAGCAAATAAGGCTATTTGAGGTACAACGAAAAGAAAAATACTACCAACAAACAAGGTAGTAGCAATCACTTCAATAATTTCGTCTATACCTTCTTCTAAGAAACGCTCTAGCTGGTTGATATCATCATTCAATATAGAAAGTAGATTACCTACCTTTTGCTTAGAAAAAGCAGCCATCGTGCTTCGCTGTACGTGATTAAAGGCCTCCATGCGGAAGTTATGCTGAACGAGCTGCGCGAGGTACCACCATTTGATAGAAAGTAGGTACTCAAACAGCGACTCTAAGCCATAGGCTAGTAAGGTCATCAGGCCTAGTAAAAGAAGCTGTATTTTAAGATCATGGAAGCCTAGATTAGCTAGCCAGGAATGCTCTCTTTGTACCACTGTGTTTACAGCAATGCCTAGCAAGACCTCTGGCATAACGTCAAACAGCTTATTGAGAAAGGAATAAAGCGTGGCTGCTAGATAATCCTTACGAAAAGGACGCATGTAGAGCAGTAATTGGAGAAAAGAAAGCTCGAACTGTTTTTTCATCTGGATTTGTTGGTACGTACTTTGGATGTAGATAAGGTAGAGATGAGAGATAGCTTTTTGTTTTTATACTAGAGCTGCAGTGGTTGTGACAGCTACCTCCGTAACAGGCCAGGAGCGAATATACCACATCGCGCCTGATCTCTACTAAGTATATAGTCCGGTCCTAGAGTGAAGGGGAGTGTATATACTACTGATAATAAAATACTATCCTTCCTGTAAGGATACTAAACGACACAGTCGGCCCTTAATAACTCTAGCTGGGTTTATCAAGCACAAGATTACTAGCAGATAGCCCTAGCAGTTTTGGCACTGTGCAGCATAGACAATACGAGCAAAAAATCCTACTGTGTACTAGCTATCATCAGAACTTACAATTAATAAATTTAGAAGGAATAACTATTTACCTGCAGATTAATGCAGAGATAGCTAGTATAGACTCCAGCAACTTTACGAAAAAGCAGGAGAAGAAGCCTTCTAGAGCTTAGCAGCAAAAAGCCTATACTAGCTAATTAGAGTAGAGCCTGCTATTGAGCAAGCAGTACAAGATGGCCATAGACTGCCCAGCTTATGGGCAGCTAAGAGTCTCAAATGGATCTATGCTCAAGGAGTAGGCTCTATGGGGCTAGCATGATTTAAATAACTTGCAAAAGCGTTTGGCTACTCTAGCAGCTAAAATGGCTCAGGATGGGCTGTTACTTACCAAAGAACGAAGCTTATGGGGATCTAGCTACAGCCTATCCTAGTTATCTGGGCTGTCAAGCCAGTAACTATGTAGATAACTTTAAGAGGATAGGGCAGGTAGGTATAGATACAGCAGGGTAGGCGACACGCAACTATACCAAGAGAGGGCAGGATTGCAGACCTGCTCAAGGATCGAGTATTAGCGTTTTATCAGGATCAAGGAGTTTTTGAGGATATCGCCTGCTCGTGGCAGTGCATACAAAGTGAAGGTATCAAATCATACCTACGAGTTGTTGCTATCTGTAGAAGGCATCACTCATACAACTACTAAAGCGTATTCTCCGCAGAGAAATGGTATGTGTGGGCGGTTTCATGCGTAAGCATATTTAAAGGAGCATAGTGAATTATATTTTTTGCAAGTTTTAGTAGGATAACTACGGTTTTTCTCGCAAAAAAGGGACAGCTTAGTAATGAGCTATTTAGGAAAATGCCCTAGAGTAAGAATCGGTATAGTTTAGAAGAATTAGTAAATTCACAAGAAGGCGTGAACTATTTTGCAATAGCCTCACGTTGCAAAGCGAAGCCTATACCCTGCTTTAAAGCTTATAAACAACGATTTTTGTGAGCCTTGCAACGGTATAATTATATATTCAGCCTTGTAAAAGATACAGTGAACTTTTATGCAGCTAGCTATCATAGGAGCCACTGGGCTTGTTGGCAGGACACTCCTAGCCATCATAACAGAGCGAAAGTTTCGCTTTGAAGACTTGCTATTAGTAGCCTCAGAAGTATCAGAAGGGCAACCTATCCACTTTGCAGGCCATGACTATAAGCTTGTAGGTATACAGACTGCTTTGGAGGCCAAGCCAACCCTAGCTATCTTTTCAGCTAGTACTGAATTATCTCTAGACTGGGCACCTCGCTTCGCAGCAGTAGGTACCATTGTGGTCGATAATTCTGCAGTTTGGCGCTTACATCCTAGCTACAAACTGATCGTTCCTGAAGTAAATGGACATCTCCTGAGCAGTAAGGACAAGATCATTGCCAATCCCAATTGTTCCACCATCCAACTTGTCATGGCGCTAGCACCCCTACACTATCAATATAGGCTTAAAAGACTTGTGATTGCTACCTACCAATCAGTGACAGGTAGTGGGAAAATAGCTGTAGACCAACTCCTGGGAGAGCGCCAAGGCCTATCAGACCTTCCTCATGCCTATCCTCACCCCATTGACCTCAACGTCATTCCTCATATAGATACTTTTTTGGACAATGGCTATACCCAAGAAGAAATGAAGCTTTTGAACGAGACTAGAAAAATACTGGATGACGAAGATATTCAAGTGACAGCAACGGCAGTAAGGGTACCTGTTCTAGGCGGGCATGCTATGGCTGTTAATGCTGAATTGAGACAAGAGTTTGAGCTAGGGAGCGTGATACAATTGCTTAGAAAAGCACCTGGTATTGTGGTAGTAGATGACGTAGCAAAATGTAGCTACCCTATGCCTTGCTCAGCGCAACATAGGGATGAGGTTTTTGTAGGAAGAATTAGAAGAGACGAATCGCAGCCTCGTACACTCAACTTATGGATAGTAGCTGATAATTTGAGAAAAGGCGCTGCTACCAATGCAGTCCAGATTGCTGAATATTTATGTTCTTATTTACTAGTCGACCCTTAATAGCTCTAGATGGGTTTGTCAAGCATAAGTTCCCTAGAAGGACGTCCTAGAGTCTTTGACGCTGAATACCATAGAAAATTACGAATTACCAGCTTTCCCCTTGCCTATACAACTTTCCTCTGCCGAGCTTAGACTATAAACCTTCTCTTTAGACTTCCTCGCTTGTTTGACAATACGTGACAGCAACCTGAGCAGCTTTTCATAGACTCCTAATACCCTACTCACTTCAAATTCCTAGACTAAGTCTCTAACTTGACACTCGGCTAGCACCCTGAGCCGCTTCAAGCATTTACTTGCCTTCTTGACTTGCCTCGCTAGATGGGCATAGTAGAGCTTGTACACTACATACCGCTAGCCTGCCTCAGCTTCACCCCGGCTGCTGCGCAAGGGTATTACAGCGCTCTATGACTTTTTTCTAGGGTTTGGCATCAGTTGGATAAGTGATGTTTTTTCCTCTCCTCGACAGTAGTGTCAATAAGGACTTCTTTGGCCTTAGCTTCTGGCCATGCAGCTGTAGAAAGGGCCAAGAGGGCTTGGATACCTTCTTTGCCTAATCGTTTTCTAAAGTGGAGCAAGTCACTAGCGGCACAGGACTGCTCCCAGTGCAAGGAGACTTCGCCAGATTGGAAATAAGGACTTTCTGGCCACAGTGCCACTACGCGTTCAACACTCAGGTGTGTAGATACGTTGTAGGAGTATTATGGCCATTATTTTTCTTCAATGATGGGCCTAGGACGCCCGTGTGAGCATAGCGGTGCATAAACTTGTCTTCTAGGCTTTTGACGGGCTATTGTGAGGCAGCATGAGGAAGAATAACATTAAGACCAATCAAGTCGGTTTTGGTTAGGGGCTTTAGCGAGCATAGTTCATGCTATTTTTTACAAATATTGGGGGAATAATTATGATTTTCTGTCAAAAGCTGTCAGCTTATATGTGGAACTTTGGAACGTAAAATAGCTATTTAGCCTATAAAAGGTTAGTATTTTCTACTTGCTAAGGTCCGACTAGTAGATCAATAGCCTCCATATGAATTCCCTGTGACAAGCTTAGTCACAGCCCTAAAATACAGCATAATAGTAACACCCGTTTGGGCAGCAATAATAGCTCAAATACAGCTACTACTTTTGGCTACGATAAAAAAACACATAGCTTTGCATTCGATAGATGATGCTATTAGAATTTTTATCACCAAAACGAGGGCAGGGGAGATGCCAGAGCGGTCAAATGGGGCGGACTGTAAATCCGTTGCTATATAGCTTCGAAGGTTCGAATCCTTCTCTCCCCACAAGCTATTTGTCTTAATTAAAGCCAATGAGTAATTCCATGCCTGGAAAGTATGTGGGGTTAGCAGACTTTTCTATTAGCAAGGTAGAGAGATATAACTCAGCAAATAGCTAAATAAATGCTAATGCGGGAGTAGCTCAGTTGGTAGAGCGACAGCCTTCCAAGCTGTAGGTCGCGAGTTCGAGGCTCGTCTCCCGCTCTTTACAGGCCAATGTAGCTCAGGGGTAGAGTACTTCCTTGGTAAGGAAGAGGCCGCGGGTTCAAATCCCGTCATTGGCTCAACAGATGGCATATTGGCATTGACACGAAAATATATGTCAGGTTGAACTATTTTACGTATATTTGTCCCAAAACTAAAAAGAAATTTTTTAATCATGGCAAAAGAAACTTTTGATCGCTCTAAACCACACGTCAACATCGGTACAATCGGCCATGTTGACCACGGTAAAACAACGCTAACAGCTGCTATCACCGCTGTTTTAGCTAACAAAGGATTAGCTGAAAAAAGAGACTTCAGTACGATAGACAATGCACCAGAAGAAAAAGAACGTGGTATAACCATTAACACCGCGCACATAGAATATCAGACAGAGAAAAGACACTATGCACATGTAGACTGCCCTGGACACGCAGACTATGTAAAAAATATGGTAACTGGTGCTGCCCAAATGGATGGCGCCATCCTAGTAGTAGCTGCTACAGACGGCCCTATGCCCCAAACAAGAGAACACATCTTGCTAGCCTCTCAAGTAGGCGTACCGAACCTTGTAGTATTTCTCAATAAAGTAGACGCTGTAGATGATCCTGACCTCATTGAACTAGTAGAAGAAGAAGTACGAGCTCTACTAAAAGCCTATAAATTTGACGGAGACAACATTCCAGTGGTCCATGGCTCAGCACTAGCTGCCCTGAATGGCGAAGAAAAATGGATTAAGAAAATAGAAGAGCTTATGGATAAAGTGGATGAATATATACCTTTACCCCAAAGGCTTATTGATCGAGACTTCTTGATGCCCGTAGAAGATGTTATGTCTATTACAGGACGAGGTACCGTAGCTACGGGCAGAATAGAAAGAGGTATAGTCAATACAGGAGACTCAGTTGAGGTCATTGGTATGGGAGCCAAAAACTTGGCCTCTACAGTGACAGGTGTAGAGATGTTTAGAAAAATTCTAACTAGAGGCGAAGCTGGAGATAATGTAGGCATATTGCTACGCGGAATAGAGAAAAATAAAATTCACAGAGGCATGGTCATATGCAAGCCAGGATCTGTGACGCCCCACCGTAAGTTCAAAGCAGAAGTATATGTTCTTTCAAAAGAAGAAGGAGGACGACATACCCCATTCTTCAATAAGTATAGACCACAATTCTATTTCAGAACAACTGACGTAACAGGAGAAGTAAAACTTCCTGAAGGAGTAGAAATGGTGATTCCCGGCGATAACGTAACCATAGAAATAGAGCTAATTAACGAAATAGCTATGGAAAAAGGCTTGCGCTTTGCTATCCGAGAAGGCGGTAGAACTGTTGGTGCAGGTCAAATTACTGAGATCATCGAATAATCCTCTGTTGTCTATCTTACGTTTATATAAAACACTGCAAAGCATACTTCTTGGCCATGATCGACCATTTATATAGTTTAGTAGGTCAATTTAAACTATACGGGTGTAGCTCAATTGGCAGAGTAGTGGTCTCCAAAACCATTGGCTGGGAGTTCGAGTCTCTCCACCCGTGCAATAAATACTATGAAAAAACTAAGCATATTTACTATCGAGTCTATAAAAGAATTACAGCATAAAGTCACTTGGCCTGCTTATAAAGAACTTCAGAGCAGCTCCACATTAGTACTAATAGCTTCTTTTATCCTTGCTGTTGCGATTGGTCTGATAGACATAGCCTTCAGGAATATTATAGGATGGTTCTACAATGCACTTTAGCCCTTATAGAAGAACAAACAAATCAATAGGTGCATGAAAAGTGAGGCAAAATGGTATGTGCTTAAAGTAACTAGCGGCCAGGAAAAGCTAGTGAAGCAGCACCTTGAAGCAGAGCTTGAAAGAAAAAAACTAAAAAACCGCGTTACACAAGTATTGATACCTTCCGAGAAGGTGTATGAGATACGAGCAGGGAAAAAGAAAACAAGAGAACGTAATTTTTTCCCTGGCTATGTACTTATATGTGCCGATTTGTCAGACGGACATGTACTCCATACCATAAAAGATGTCCCTAATACATTAGGATTCTTGAGCTCAAGAGGGTGGGGTATCTCTAGGGAACCTTTGCCACTCAGAGATACAGAAGTTAATAGAATACTAGGTAAAGTAGATGAGGCAGGATACTCAGAAATAAACCTAGAAACTCCTTTTATCATCGGAGAGACAGTCAAAATAATTGATGGACCTTTTAGTGGATTCTCAGGTAGTGTACAAGCAATATTTGAAGAGCGTAAAAAGCTTAATGTTACAGTTAAAATTTTCGAAAGAAATACCCCTATTGAGCTTCACTACGCTCAAGTGGAAAAATTACTATAAGTGAGAACCATATCTCTTCTACCGAGCATAATGTAAAAGTATGGCTAAAGCAATTACAGGCTATCTAAAGCTCCAGGTTAAAGGAGGTGAAGCAAAACCCGCTCCTCCTGTAGGTCCTGCTCTAGGTAGCAAAGGACTTAATATCATGGAGTTCTGCAAGCAGTTTAATGCCAGAACACAAGACAAAAAAGGAGAGTTACTACCCATTCTCATAACGATTTATCAGGATAAGACATTTGACTTTATCATAAAAACTCCTCCTGTATCAGCCTCAATTATGAAAAAGACTGGGATTAAAAAAGGCTCCCCAGAGCCCAATAGAAAAAAAGTAGGCGCTATGACATGGAAAGAAGTACAAGAAATTGCTGCCCTGAAGATACCAGATCTCAACACACTGCAACCACACGCTGCTATGAAGATGATAGCTGGAACAGCCCGAAGCATGGGAATAAGCATACAAGGAGAAGCACCCTGGAATAACTAAAAGATAGTTTGATGGCTAAGGTGACTAAAAGACAAAGATCGGTTATTGGACAATATGATCTCCAAAAAACCTATAAACTAAATGAAGCAGTAGAGCTTATCAAAAAAATTACGCACACAAAATTCGATGCCTCTGTAGACATAGCTATTCGTCTAGGAGTTGACCCTAGAAAGACAGATCAAATGGTTAGAGGCACAGTAGTACTTCCTCATGGAACGGGGAAAGATCGTAAGATTCTAGCCCTATGTACTGCTGATAAAGAAAGCGAAGCACGAGAAGCCGGTGCCGATTACGTAGGCCTAGATGATTACATTAAAAAGATCGAAGAAGGCTGGACCGATGTAGATGTAATCATCACTATACCCGCAGTAATGGCTAGAGTAGGGCGGCTAGGAAAAATACTGGGACCACGAGGCTTGATGCCTAATCCTAAAACAGGCACTGTGACCACAGAAATAGGGCAAGCTGTACGAGAAGTAAAATCTGGCAAGATTAACTTTAAAGTAGATAAGTATGGCATTGTGCACGCTAGTATCGGTAGAGTATCTTTTTCAGCTGACAAAATAGAAAACAACGTGCGCGAACTGATAGGAAGCATTATTAAGCTCAAGCCTACCTCTGCAAAAGGAGGCTATCTGAGAAATATTAGCCTTTCTAGCACCATGAGTAAGGGTGTTGCTGTAGATAAAAATAGTACTATTTAGCCTCTAGTAAAATGACACGTAGAGAAAAAAGCGCAATCATAGAAAGCTTAGTAGAAAAGTTTAATGCCTATGACCATTTTTATATAGTAGATGCCACTAGTCTCTCTGTAGAAGCAGCTAATGACTTCAGAAGAAGGTGTTTTCAAGAGGGAGTAATATACCAGATAGCTAAAAACACCCTCATCACAAAATCATTAGAAAAAATAAAAAGTGAGGTAAATTACTCTTCTTTTAGTGAAACAGTTTTGAAAGGATTTTCAGGTATCTTATTTGTGCAAGAGGCTGGTAGTACACCCGCCAAAATCGTTAAGGAATTTAGAAAGCAGAAAAATCTAGATAAACCTATTCTTAAAGGCGC
>JBCCHM010000016.1:0-9452 GCA_039028755.1 Bacteroidota bacterium
CAAATTAGGAACTTAGAGATAGCCAAGAGCATGCTAGAGGATAGAGAGCCTAAGGAGAAGGTGAGTAAATGGACAGGTTTAGAGCTGCAACAAGTAGACAAACTGCTTGAGGAGCTCTCATGAGAACTATCAAGCTCTCCCCATCACTTGCTTGACTGTGCTGAGTGAGTGGGGATTGGGTGGTGGCGAGATTGGCTATCAGTCTCTCGGTTCTACCGAGAGACTGTGTGGTAGTGAGTGGGAATCGGGTGGTTGGGGTTGCCTATCAGCCGCTTGGTAGAATCGAACGATTGTTAGGTGTTTAAGTACATATTTTTTCCTATTTTAGGACATATAGATACATATTATGTATTATAATAGTAATAATTCCGTAAAAAATACTTTACATGTTTACATGAGTGTCTTAGAAACTGTCTCAATGAAGAATCATTAAATTGCTCATAACTATGCTAATACCTCTCGCTAAAGGTTATAAACAACAATTATTGATCGTCTCGTAACGGTCTAGGTTTTGCAATAGCCTCATCGCTCTTGACTAGCATTGTAGTTTTAGCAGAAGGTCTCATGAAGCGGGCTAAACTATTAAAGTGCTATAGTCCCCTACACTTAGCTCGGCTATTTTGCCCATAAAATGAACATGATTACCCAGCATGGAGTCTTGGAGGTTAGCATTCCTAACCATGCTATGTTCCTGGATAATGCTATTTTGTATACGAGCATCACTAATGTATGTATGGCTTCCTACAGAAACATAAGGACCCAAAATAGCGTTTTTAACCACTACTGCCTTGCCTAAATAGACAGGTGGTATGATGACACTATCATGAACACGTGCTGTAGGGGCTATCAAGCTCTTATCACCTCGAAGGAATGTTAAGAAACGCTGATTGGTGTAGATAGTGGCCCTTTTATTACCACAATCTAGCCACTCTGTTACCTCCTGCGTAGCAAATCGCATTCCCTGGCACTGCATAGCTGCTAGGGCATCAGTAAGCTGGTACTCTCCATCTTGAACGGTACCTTGCTCTATGAGCTGCTGGATGGCCTTTTGGAGGTGGTGGCCTTCTCTAAAGTAGTAGAGGCCAATAATGGCTAGGTCGGAAACAAAGCTGGTGGGCTTTTCTGCAAAGTCAGTGACTAATTGATCGTCTCCTAGCTTTACTACACCAAAAGCCGATGGCTCGGGTACCTTCTTCACCCATATAACGCTTTCTTGTGTAGTATCTAAGTTAATATTGCCCCTGAAGAGTGTATCTGCAAATGCAATAATTATACGACCTTGAAGCAATTTTTGCGCACAAAAGATAGCATGGGCTGTTCCTAAAGCTGCTTTTTGCTCATAGAAGTGGGCTTGTGCCCCGATATCTTGGGCAATAGCTCGGAGTTGTGCTTGTATGGCTGGTGCTAGCTCTTGTACCACAAAGCCAATAGTGCTTATCTGGCCTTGGCATACTGTACTAAGTTCGTCTACTAGGCGTGCTACAATAGGCTTGCCTGCAATAGGGATCAGGGGCTTGGGTGTAGTAAGCGTGTGTGGACGCATGCGTTTTCCCTTGCCTGCCATGGGAATGATTAGGTTGATCATGGCATCGGAAGTCTTACTGTATACCTGTGCTGCCATATCCCCCTGCTCCTCTAGGCGTATCATCTAGCTCAGATACGGGTAGCCAAGTTATTCGCTCATATGCAGCTACTACAAGCTGTGCAATGCGCTCGCCGTCCTCAATCACACAGGGCTGGTCAGAGAGGTTGATGAGTAGTACCTTGACTTCACCTCGGTAGTCTGTATCGATCGTACCTGGGCTATTCAGCACTGTAATGCCTTGTTTCAGGGCTAGCCCACTTCTAGGCCGTACTTGTGCCTCTAAGCCTTTGGGTAGGGCTATGTGTATTCCCGTGCCGACTAAGGCTCTCTGTAAAGGCTGCAGTGTGATGCTTTCTTGGATGTGGGCTCTAAGGTCTAGGCCGCTAGCACCTATTGTAGCGTAGCTAGGTAAAGGGTGCTTGCCGTGATTAATGATTTTGACTTGCATGGTGCAAATTTCATAATAATTTTACAACAAAAAAATTATGTGAATTTCTTACTGCCTAGAAGGTGACTAAAAATTCAGTCACCTTTCATCTAGTGTTACTTAATAGCGGTGCTGGGTGCTTAAAACTGGGCAATGGTCTAGGCAGCATTGATGGCGACTCTGTATGCTACAGGTGGATAGCTTCTTTATAAGCATCAGCTACTGCTTCCATAATAGCTTCAGACATAGTAGGGTGGGGATGAACGGTTTTGATAATCTCATGAGCCGTGGTTTCTAATCTCCTAGCAGCTACTACCTCTGCAATCATCTCTGTAACGTTGGCTCCTATCATGTGTGCTCCTAGCCACTCTCCGTATTGCGCATCAAAGATAACTTTGACAAATCCATCCTTAGTGCCTGCTGCGTTAGCTTTGCCAGAAGCTGCAAAAGGAAACTTGCCTACTTTAGTAGTGTATCCCGCTGCTAAGGCTGCTTGTTCTGTATACCCTACAGAGGCTACCTCAGGCTGGCAGTAGGTACAGGCTGGCAGATTCCGATAGTTAAGTGGCTCAGGATGAAGTCCACCTATCTTTTCTATACATACAATACCTTCTGCAGAGGCTACATGAGCTAAGGCAGGTCCCTTCACAATATCTCCAATGGCATATAGGCTTGGTATGTTTGTGCTGTAGAAGTCATCTACCACAATCTTACCTTCATCTACAGCTACACCTAGTTCTTCTAGACCTATCTCCTTTAAGTTAGGCACGATGCCTACTGCAGATAATACTACGTCGCATGTAAGCTGCTGTTCACCTTCCTGTGTTTTGAGTTGTACCTGGCATTGAGTGCCCTGAGTAGTTAGGCTCGTAACTACTGCATTGGTATGTACTTGTATGCCTGCTCTAATAAAGGATTGGGCTAAGTGCTTAGATACATCTTCATCTTCTAGTGGGAGTAGGCGCGGCATGTATTCTACCAATGTCACTGCTGTACCAATAGCATTATAGAAATAGGCAAACTCAACGCCGATAGCACCTGCTCCTACTATAACTATAGTCCGTGGTTGCTTGTCTAGCACTAGGGCTTCTCTATAGCCGATAACTTTTTGATGGTCTATAGGCAGGTTAGGAAGGGACCTAGCACTGCTTCCTGTAGCAAGCAGGATATGATCTGCTCGGTAATGCACACTTTTACCTTGCTTGTCTGCTACCAACACAGTCTTGTTGGCACTGAGTTTACCTATTCCGTAGATGGTGTCAATCTTGTGCTTGTTAAAGAGAAACTGAATGCCTCTGCTCATGTCTTCTGCTACGTTTCGGCTTCGCTTAATCATCTCCTTGAAATCTGGAGTGGCCTCTTTGACTTGGATGCCGTACGAGGTAGCATGCTTGATATACTCAAAGACTTGAGCGCTTTTAAGTAGTGCTTTGGTAGGAATACAACCCCAGTTCAGGCAAACGCCACCAAGTGCTTCTTTTTCTATTACCGCTACTTTCATGCCTAGCTGTGCAGCTCTGATCGCTGATACATAGCCGCCTGGCCCACTACCAAGCACGATAAGGTCATATTGTGTAGGCATAGTTTAATAACAGACTCGTGGAGCTTGAAAGGCTCGTCAATTAGGTGGTACAAAGCTAGCACTTTAGAGTATATAAAGAAATAGGCTTTTGACTAAGGTATTGTATACATTAATATTGGGGCTATACTTAAGTATCTCTGCAATACTAACTTGGACAAAAAATTTCCGAGTGCTTAGCATAGCTGCAGTAGTTCTTCGAAAATGTTTGGCTTTGTTGCTCATGTGCTCAAATTACGTTTTTTATACAGTATCGTATCTCTCTCTAAGGTTTTCTTACTTAATTCTTAGAAGCTTTCTTAATGAAGAATCATTGGATTTTTTCATCTTTTTAATTGTTCGTCAAAGTATTTAGCTACTATGTATTCTACTGATTTGGGAGATGGTGCTTGGTAACGTATCTGACACCGTTTTTGAGTACAGCAGTGGTTATAAAATCGCGGCATACATAGCTGCCGTACTATAAATGCTATCTTTATATCTAGTAAAAGCTGGCTACCAGCGGCGCATATTACCTCGTAACTTCTTTCCCTGGAAAACGGTCTATGGATATTTTACAAGGAAGGTGGCAGGGTAAGTTGGGCGTTCAAACTGTGCGAAGGACTTTGAGGTAATGTATGCTCGGGATAGCGGCTATTGCCCTTGTTATTAAACAAATTCATTGACGCGGAAGTTTCTCAGGTAGGTACTGTTCACAGCACTAGGGATCTTAGGCTCTTTTGTTCTGTTTATAGGCCTTTATGGTGCACTTGGCCTTCACGTAGACGTTGAGTCTCTCTATTATTGTCAGCATAGTATATCTAAAATATATGCTTCGCTGGTAAAAATTTGACTCACCCAGTAGGTCTTATAGTCTAGTTATAGGCTTATCTCAGCTTGCGCTGTCTGCTCTTAGTTGACTTTTTATGTTTTCTATACTATATTTCTCAAATCATAGCTGTAGAAGTACAGCCTTTGCTCGATGTATCATCTTTAAAATGAAGCTACAATGAAAAAATTCAGCAATATCAGCCTAATAGCCTTGCTGGCGTTAGGGATATGGTTCTACCTAAAGCGTAGAAGCGCTCAAAAAGAAACCAATGTAAAAGTACTAGAGTTACCTGTTGTAGGTGAGGTTAAGGGTATGGACCCAGCTTATACAGATGATAATATCTCTTGTGCTGAGGTGGCTAAAGTATATGAGGGGCTGCTATCATACCACTATCTGAAGCGTCCCTATGAGCTCACCCCTAACCTAGCAGTAGCTATGCCCACTGTATCAGATGATCAGTTGGTATATACCTTTAAGGTCAAACGAGGTATTAAGTTCCATGATAATGCCTGCTTTCCAGGAGGTAAGGGTAGGGAGCTAGTAGCAGAGGACTTCGTATATTCGATCAAAAGAATAGCTGATCCCAAGGTACAGTCAACAGGCTTCTACTTACTTGATGGTAGAATCAAGGGTCTGAACGAGTGGCGAGAGCAATATATAGGTAAGCGAGCAGACTATAGTGAGTCTGTAGAAGGCTTACGAGCTCTTGATCAGCACACACTACAGTTTACACTGACTAAACCTTTCCCGCAGTTTCTCTATGTTCTGGCTAGGCACTTTTGCTATGCAGTCCCTCAGGAGGCTGTTCAGCACTATGGTCCAGAGTTTCTTAATCATCCTGTAGGTACTGGCCCTTTCATCATAGAGGAATTCAAACCACAAGCTAGGGAGATCGTCTATCACAAGAATCCTCACTTCCGAGCAAAGTTATTTCCTACTGAAGCCTCAGAGGAGTTCAAACATTTGCTGGCTGATGCTGGTAAGCTGCTCCCATTGGTAGATAAGGTTGTCATGCACATTATACCAGAGGAGCATCCTAGGTGGCTCAAGTTTCAGAAGGGGCAGATAGACTATATCCAAGTACCCAAAGATGAGTTTGCTGAAGCTATCACTCCTGCTAAAGGTCTGTCTCCAGCCATGCAGCAGAAAGAGGTAAAACTACACCATGGGCTATCGCTTTCCACTTATTTCATTGCCTTCAACCACCTCAATCCGTTGTTTAGAGATAACCTAAAACTGCGTAGGGCTATATCACTGGCCTACGATAGGCAATCACTCAATAGACTATTTTATCATGATATGTCTTTGGTAGCTGAGTCAATTATACCTCCTAGTCTAGCAGGCTATCGTTCAGACTATGTCAACCCTTACGGTATCTATGACTTAGCTAGTGCTAAGCAGCTTCTGTCTGAGGCAGGCTACCCTGGAGGCAAGGGCTTACCTACTATAACGCTCGATACGTCTAATTCTACTACGTCTAGACAGATAGCCGAACATTTTGCCCGTTGTATGGAGAAGCTTGGTATCAAGATCGAAGTAGTCACAAACATTTGGCCAGAGCTGCTTAAGAAAGTAAATCAAAGCAGGTCTACCATGCTCTATACCGTGGGTTGGTCAGCTGCCTACCCAGATGCAGAGTACATGCTGCATACGCTCTATGGACCTAACAAAAACTCTGGTGCTAACGGCTCCAACTTTGATGACGCTGCGTATAATGCTTTGTATGAGCAAGTATCTATTATGCCTGACTCACCAGCAAGAACAAAGCTCTGTGAAAAAATGAACCAGCTGGCTGCAGAGAAGGTCCCCTTAATCTATATGGTGCATAGGTCAGATCATGTATTACATCATAGTTGGCTACAAAACTATGTCCTATCTGACTTTGACTACTATGGCCAAGAGCAATATCTCAATGTGGATATGGATAAAAAGCGTACTATGAAACCACAATTTTAGAAGCTGTTAATGTAACAGTGATCGAATATGAATCATCGCCCATTCTAACTGCTGTATGCTACAGCTCATCTAATTACTGCACTGCTTAACACTCTCATATGCTATGATGTTTATATGCTTACTAGAACCATCGAGAGTTTATTAAAGATCGACTAAGCTATCAAAAGGTGCAGTTTTGTCAGTTATATTACTTGTTTTGAGCCTAGTGTGCCATAGTTTTGCTGTTGCTAAAGGCGATAAATGCTTAAAGGCATATTTTGGCATGATATATGTTGAAGACGGGGTGCGTATCTGCAGAGAATATAATTAACTAAATCTTTCAATAACTTATCTGAACTATGAACAAAGAACATGTTAAACCTTTAGCTGACAGAGTTTTGGTAGAACCTGCAGCTGCAGAAGAAAAAACCCAAGCAGGCATCATCATTCCTGGCACTGCTCAAGAAAAACCACAAAGAGGCACAATAGTAGCTGTGGGTCCAGGTAAGAAAGACGAACCCTTGTCCGTAAAAGTAGGCGATCACGTGCTATATGGTAAATATGGAGGCACTGAACTTACTTTAGATGGCAAGGAATATCTGATTATGCGAGAATCAGACATCTATGCTATCATCTAAAATATTTATATGAGCAAAACCAGATAGCATTTAACTTCTAACCATAAAACACTATTAACAATGGCAAAGCGTATAATTTTTGAATCAGAAGCACGAGAAAAGCTTAGAAAAGGCGTTGATTCTATGGCCAACGCCGTCAAAGTAACTCTAGGTCCGAAAGGAAGAAACGTAGTAATTGATAAAAAATTCGGTGCACCTAGTGTAACCAAAGATGGCATATCAGTAGCCAAAGAGGTAGACCTTAAGGACCCCGTAGAAAACATGGGAGCCCAGCTTTTGAAAGAAGTAGCCTCTAAAACAGCAGATGGGGCAGGTGATGGCACTACCACTGCTACCCTACTAGCCCAGTCAATCTTTACTAATGGGATCAAAAACGTAGCTGCAGGTGCCAACCCTATGGACTTGAAGCGAGGTATTGATAAAGCTATTGAAACAGTGGTGACAAGACTAAAACAAGACTCCAGGCAAATCAGTGGTTCTCAAGAAATAGAACAAGTAGCTACTATCTCTGCTAACAACGATAGTAAGATCGGTAAGATGATAGCCAATGCTATGGAAAAAGTAGGTAAAGATGGAGTAATCACTGTAGAAGAAGCCAAAGGAACAGAAACAGAAGTAAAAGTAGTAGAAGGTATGGAGTTCGACAGAGGCTACCTTTCCCCCTACTTTGTCACCAATACAGAGAAGATGGAAACAGAGCTAGAAAGCCCTTATATCCTGATCTACGACAAGAAAATCACTGTCATGAAAGAGCTGCTTCCCATTCTAGAGAGTGTCTCTCAGACTGGTAAGCCCCTGTTCATCATTGCCGAAGACATAGAAGGAGAAGCCCTGGCTACACTTGTCGTCAACAAGATAAGAGGAACCCTCAAAGTAGCTGCTGTAAAAGCACCCGGATTTGGTGATCGACGCAAAGCCATGCTCGAAGATATTGCCGTGCTTACAGGAGGAGCAGTGATCTCTGAGGAAAGAGGCTATAAGCTAGAGAACGCTACGCTCGACTACCTAGGCACAGCTGAAAAGATCAACATAGACAAGGAGAACACAGTTATCATCAATGGCAATGGCAAAAAAGAAGACATCCAAGCCAGGGTCAGCCAGATTAAATCACAAATAGACAGCACTACGTCAGACTATGACAAAGAGAAGCTACAGGAGCGCCTAGCCAAGCTATCTGGTGGTGTAGCTATCCTCTATATAGGAGCGGCTACCGAGGTAGAAATGAAAGAAAGAAAAGACCGTGTAGATGACGCCTTACATGCTACAAGAGCAGCTGTACAAGAAGGAGTAGTACCAGGTGGAGGCGTAGCCTTGATCAGGGCTATTGCTGCACTAGATAACATCAAAGTAGACAATGAGGACCAAAATACTGGCGTGAACATAGTGAGAGCCTCTCTGGAAGCACCGCTAAAGACCATCGTAAGTAACGCAGGGGGAGAAGGATCTGTAGTAGTACAAAGGATTAAAGAAGGGAAAGGAGACTTTGGGTATAATGCCAGAACAGATAAGTTTGAAAACTTGAATGAGACAGGTGTAATTGACCCCACTAAAGTAACTAGGCTTGCACTTGAAAATGCAGCCTCTATCGCCTCCTTGCTCCTCACTACAGAGTGTGTGGTAGCTGATGAGCCAGAGGATGAAAAACCTAATGCAGCAGCCATGCCTCCAATGGGTGGCGGCGGTATGGGCGGTGGTATGATGTAGTGTAGATCTACATATCTCTGTTAAACCTGGGGCTTTTAGCCCCAGGTTTTTTAGTTCAAAACCGATAGAAAAGCCAGAGCCGGACCTGTCTGATCTAAAAAACGCCAGGCTAGTATAAATAGACCGTGACTATAGAGGGCCATGAGAATGTAGAGTCGAGTGAGATAATCTTACCAAGCAGCTGTTCAGGCAAACGTGTTTATGCGCTTCTTACCATAAGTTACGCTGCAGACGTTAGGGATAGAAGCAGTGATAAGGTCACCCAAAATAGAAACATAGACTTGAGCCGGAATTACCTAAAAGGTAGAGTAAGAGACAGGTTAGATGGCCTCACGATCCGGCCCCAGGCCGCGTCCGTAGGGCGACGGGTTCAAATCTCTGCCGAAGGCGATGTTGTGGCCGTCGATGTCTGTGACGTTGAAATCCCGGCAGCCATAATGCGTTTCCGCGACCTTGGCACTGATGCTCTCGACTCCGGCAGCGTGAAACTCGGCGTGTACCGCGTCGGGATCAGAAACATATATGTATGCGGCGATGCTGCTGTTCGGCACAGGTGCTTCTGCCTTCTGCAGCATCAACGTAACGTCACCACGCTGCACGATCACGGTTCCCACGTCGCCCGGATCCCAGACCCCAAGCGTACCGAAACCTAGGCGCCGATAGAAGCTGTGCGAGGCTTCGGGATCGCGCACTTCCAGCACCGTCATGGACCTGTCGGTGGTCATCAGCCGCGCCCCCGATCGGTGCTGAGGCCGGGGCCGGGCACGGGATCA
>JBCCHM010000017.1:0-9450 GCA_039028755.1 Bacteroidota bacterium
CTCAGAGGTAATACCAGAAGCAAGCTTTACTAATGATCTAGGAGCAGATTCCTTAGATAATGTTGAGCTCATTATGGAATTTGAAAAGGAATTCAACATCTCTATCCCAGACGATCAAGCAGAGTCTATTCAAACTGTAGGCCAGGCTATCCAATACCTAGAGCAACATACTGCAAAAGCAAAATAAACCACTGCAAGAGCTATACTCTCTTTCCTTGACTGTATTTGTCTATGAATACTAGAAGAGTTGTTGTCACCGGTCTAGGAGCACTAACTCCAATTGGTAATAATATCCAGGAATATTGGCAAGGACTTACGCATGGAGTAAGTGGGGCAGCCCCTATAACATGCTTTGATGCTGCTAAACATAAGACTCGGTTTGCATGCGAATTAAAGGCCTATCAGCCAGAAGCATATTTTGACCGCAAGGAAGCAAGGAAGCTAGACCCATGTTCTCAGTATGCACTGATAGCTTGTGATGAGGCTGTGCAAGATGCAGCATTAGTACTTGACAAAGTAAATTTAGAAAGAATAGGTATAATTTGGGGAACAGGCATTGGAGGTATACAAAGCATCCAAGAAGAGATGATAGCATTTGTTGAGGGAGGTATGCTGCCTAGGTTTAGTCCTTTCTTTATACCCAAGATGATTGCCAATATGCCATCAGGGCAGATTGCTATTAAGTATGGATTTAAAGGACCTAACTTTGTTACAGTGTCTGCTTGTGCTTCTTCTACTAATGCCCTGATCGATGCTATGCAGCTTATCAAGCTTGGTAGTGTAGATATCATAGTAACTGGAGGGTCCGAAGCTGCTATCACTGAAGTCGGCATTGGCGGGTTCAGTGCTATGAAAGCCCTCTCTGAGCGGAATAATGACCCCAAAACGGCTTCTAGGCCTTTTGATAAAGATAGGGATGGGTTTGTGCTAGGAGAGGGAGCAGGGGCTCTTATTTTGGAAGCGTACGAACATGCACAAGCAAGGGGTGCAAAAATATATGCCGAAGTTGTAGGAGCTGGCGTAACTGCTGATGCATATCACATTACAGCTCCACATCCTGAAGGAGTAGGTGCTCTAATGGCTATGAGGCAGGCACTGCAAAGCGCTGGTCTACAACCAACAGCAGTTGACCATATCAATACACACAGTACTTCTACACCTTTAGGAGATCTGAGCGAAATAAAAGCCATTCAGCAGCTTTTTGGAGTGCATACTCATAAACTTAACATAAGCGCTACCAAGTCTATGACAGGGCACTTACTAGGCGCTGCTGGAGCTGTTGAAGCTATAGCAACTATCCTGGCTCTTCAACGCCAATTAATCCCACCTACTATCAATCACTTTACAACTGACGAAGCCTTTGATGAGCAGCTAAATTTTACGTTTAACCAAGCACAACAAAGAAAACTTACTATAGCGCTCAATAATGCTTTTGGATTTGGAGGGCATAATACATCTGTTGCATTTAAAAGATGGGAAGGCTAGTAGATTTTTTGTTGAAGCATTTCTTTGCTAGCGCATCTCCTAAGAACAAACAACTCAAAAACTTTATCTATACAGTTACAAGGCTCCAACCTGCTAATCTTTCTCTCTATGAGCTAGCTTTACAACACAGCTCTATCAAAGAAACAACAAACTCCAACGAGAGGCTAGAATTTCTAGGCGATGCTGTATTATCCTTAGTTGTAGGAGAATACCTCTTTAAAAAATATCCACTCCAAGAAGAAGGCTTTTTGACTGAGATCAGAGCTAGGATAGTTAATAGAGCATCACTGAGTGAGCTTGCTCAAAAAGTCGGTATGGATGAGCTACTACATTATGATACTCGATCCATTCACAAAAGCAATCTAAAATTTATCTATGGGAATGCATTAGAAGCTTTTATTGGAGCTGTGTACTTAGATCAGGGCTACGAACGGTGCCGTGAGTTTGTTATCGATAGGCTACTACACATCCATATCGATCTAGAAGATATTGTTCGCACAGATAGCAATTACAAAAGTAAAATCATAGCTTGGGCACAGAAGAATCGTAAGTCACTCCAGTTTAAATTCGTCAACGAAAAAAATATTAAAAATAATACAGATTTTGTAGTACACCTCCTTATAGAAGGCCAAGTAACTGGAACAGGACATGGTAAAACCAAGAAACAAGCAGAGCAAATGGCTGCTCAAGATGCCTTAAAAAGACTTTAGTAGCGTAGCAGCATTTGATAAGCTGCCTATGAACTTGACTTAATGCTGCTAAACAAAGCTAGGTTCTCAGCTCACACATCCTCAAGGAATTCGTATCCAGGGCCCCAGGCAAAGTCTTACTATTGTGGGAGTTACTAGAGAAGCTCTCAACTCCGACTACCAGCCAGCGTGGCTAGCGAGACTTTCGAGCCAAACTCATACCTCTTACGAACTTTCCCTTGGCTATGAGCCTACTTTAGGCGAGCAGACTATAAATTTTCTTTTCTCTCTTGCTTGACAATACGTACCATCAGCTGTAGCTACTGTAGTGTAGAAAATTTACTTGCTGGGGCGGTATTTAGACTGTGTAAGCAATTGCTGTGCATTAGGGTTGCTCATTAGTGCTGGTAAGCTTACCATAGTATTTGCCTTCATATATTGCTTTATGATCTCCCAACCCAGCCATCCCCCAATGTTGCCAGGGCATTTAGGGCCTATCTCTGCCGTAAAGGGTCTATTACCGATATATTTCTCTTTTACCAAGTGATTGGTCTCATAAAATAGCTCATAATCAATGAAATGCTCCCATACAATGTCTTGGTGCTTTCTAGTATCTGCTAGCTGTTCTTCTGTATAGCCAATGATTATACTATCTGCAACACAAGGTAGTATGGTCTTGGTAAAATAATAGGCCTTGCCATAATAGAGCATATCACTTAGCAACGTATAGTCTGTATCAGTAGCCCTATTAAACCGCTGTGAGAGTAGCAATACTATTTTAGGAACTATGTAAGCAGGCTGGTAGGTTCTCAGTATGTACTCAGCTAGCTTAATGGGCCTAAACTGGGCATCCTCACCCAAGAAGTAATCCAGGCCTATAACGATCAATTCATCGCTTACATATAAGTCTGTCCCCATACCTGTTATAAAAGTAGCTACCTGAGGTACCTCAAAGTTTGGATAATAGTAACGCAGGTACCGAAAAGCCTCCTCGAGCTGATGCTGTATCCCTACAAAGTCTCCAAAAACACGCTGAACTTCCTCATACAAGTCGTGCATGGCTGTATCATGCACCATGGCATAAAGCTTATCTACGAGCTCCCTTTCACCACCCGGAGTTACTATCCCTAAAAACTGCTGTACGAATGACTGGTTGCTCTGTAAGAAGTGGCTAATTTCTTCCTTATTACGTAATGCAAATAGTGTGCGTTCTAGCCTCCGTACTTCGACATGGACTACTGTATCAGCTGCACTAGGATTTATGCTATGTGATTTTGAATAAGTAGTAAGTATGGCATAGAAGCAACCAACAGCCAGGCTAGTGATGATAACTAATTTTCGCATACTTTATGTACTTTTAGAGCCGAATTTGTTCCACGCTGCAGTATCATGAAAAAATACCTATTGCTCATACTCTACTTCGCAAGTGCCACCTATAGCTTAGCTCAAGACCAACTCGGTATTAAGGTAGCACCTAGTTTATCCTTCAGTAGCATACATACCAATCCTGATACTACTGGCTTCTCATCTGGTGGCGTTGCACTCAGGCTGAAGCTAGGTGTCATTTATGATTATGATTTGGCTATCAAAGATAGCTATTATCTTAGTATGGGCCTGCTTTTTGCAGCAAAACAAGCTTCAATTAAGAATAATACTGCAAGCATTAAGGAGCAATATGAGCTACAGTACCTACAAGTACCACTTTTGCTAAAACTCTACACCAGTGAAGTCTCACTAGATACTAGATTATATGTTGAGTTAGGGGCCACTGGTGAGCTCAAAATCAATGACCGAGCTACCAAACTCGAAGATAAGCCACGAGCTTTTCGGCTTTGGGGACTAAGTGGACTAATAGGATTTGGCGTCGAATATAGCACAAGTCTATTTACAAGCGTCTTTGCCGGTATAAGCTATCAGAGAGGACTGACTTCCATGCTTGAAAAAGAGTACGACGCAAATAGTGTATCTCAGGTCCTGGGCTATGCCAATTTTGTAGGCCTTGATGTAGGTATCAAGTTTTAGCCTACCTGCTGACACTTAGGTACTATAAAATTTACAGCAAGGCTACCCCACTGCGAAAAATATTGTAGCATTTTTATTAACTTTACGGCCTACACATAGGCAATTACTATCAAATGAAACTATCAGCATTTAGGTTTGTTCTTCCCTCTAAACTTATTGCTGCTCATCCCGCTAAGAATAGAGACGAAGCTCGCTTGATGGTAGTGCATAAAGACACTGGTAAAATTGAACACAAGCTATTCAAGGATATACTTCACTACCTTAAAGAGAACGATACCCTAGTAGTGAATGATACCCAAGTACTCCTAGCTAAGCTCTGCGGTAGTAAAGAAAAGACAGGGGCCCCGGTAGAGGTATTTCTCTTGAGAGAACTTAGTGAAGAAGACCACTTATGGGATACACTAGTAGAACCAGCTAGGAAAATTCGCGTGGGCAATAAGTTATACTTTGGTGAGGGTGAGCTCGCAGCAGAGATACTAGACAATACAACCTCACGAGGCAGAACCCTCAAATTTTTATTTGAAGGCAACCGAGAAAAGCTTCATAACATCCTTGATCAACTAGGTATGGTGCCACTTCCTAGTCAGCTTAAGAGAAAAGTAGAACCTGCAGACCGAGTGCGCTATCAGACCGTCTATGCTAAGCACGTCGGAGCTGTAGTTGCGCCAGCAGCAGGGCTACACTTTACATCCCAGCTACTCAAACGCCTAGAACTAAAGGGTGTCAGCATTGCACCTATCACGCTGCATATCAGCCTAGATATGCTGAAAATAGTTGATGCAGAAGATCTTCTCAAGTACAAAGTTGGCTCAGAGTTTTTTACTATTGCTGAAGACACTGCCCTAGCAGTTAATAAATCTTTAGATAGCAAACGGCAGGTATGTGCTGTTGGTATTTCTACTATCAAGGCTATAGAGTCTTCTGTATCTGTATATGGCAGATTGAAGCCTAAACAAGGATGGACGAATAAACTGACCTTTCCTCCTTATAACTTCAAAGCTTGTACGTCATTAATTACAAACTTCCACCTACCTAAGTCAGTACCCCTGATCAGCACAGCTGCTTTTGGTGGCTATGAACTGACTATGGAAGCTTATCAAGTAGCTATCAAAGAAAAGTACCGTTTCTTTATGTACGGCGATGCTATGCTCATCATATAGTGCAGCCTAGCTATTTCAAAGTAGAACCCAAAACTGTGAAAGCCTTATTAATAGTTAGTATAGCCCTAGCTGCTCTGCTCCTAGTCTTTGGCCTCGTGCAAGGTAGACATCTAGCACTTAAACGCACTAGTAGCTCTGTTGCAAAAGCTACTATTCAGTCTGACAACCTGCCCCAACACGTAGCAGTGATGCTGGATGGAAATGGTAGATGGGCTAAAAAGCAAGGCCAGCCAAGAACATTTGGACACCGAAACTCTCTACAAAGCCTTAGAGAACTTATAGAAGGCTGTATCGAATTAGGAGTTTCGTATCTATCACTCTATGCCTTTTCTACAGAAAACTGGGCTAGGCCCAAAGAAGAAGTGGAAGTACTGATGGAGCTCATTACCACTACGCTACAATCAGAGCTCACTAATCTTATGGATAAGGACATCAAGCTGACAGCCATTGGTGACATAACAAGGCTACCCCAGCATTGCCAAGAAGCGCTACATAAAGCCATAGAAGCCACTAAACACAATAAAGGACTTCAGCTAATTGTTGCACTCAGCTATAGTGGCAGGTGGGAGATTACAGAGGCTGCTAAGGCCATTGCCCAAGATGTACTAGCTAGCAACATAAGCCCTGCTGATATTAACGCTGAGCTTTTTCAACACTACTTAAGTACCAGAAATATACCCGATCCAGACCTACTTATAAGAACTGGCGGAGACATGCGTATCAGTAATTTTTTGCTCTGGCAGCTTGCCTATACAGAACTATTTTTTGCCCAACAATACTGGCCTGAATTCAGAAAAGAGCACCTTTACGAAGTTATCGCAGCCTATCAGAAAAGAGAAAGAAGGCTTGGAAGAATAAGCGAATAAACCTACGCTCTACAGCATGATAAAAAATTTTTTTCTTACACTTTTGGGCCAGCTCGTGTTGGCCGCTTTACCCTCCTGGAGCACCCTAGCACAAACAGCAGTTACAGGTGACACATTGGAGCTAAACTACCTAGAACCTGATACTTACCTTATAGAAGGTATCCACGTCACTGGTACCAAGACCCTAGATTCAGAAGCGCTGCTGGCTATTACAGGACTCAAGATAGGAGATACTATACAAATACCTGGTTCAGCTATCAACGAGGCTATCAAAAGATTATGGCAACAAAAGCTTATCAAAGATATAGCCATCTATGCCTCTAAGGTTGTAGACAAGCGCATTGTGCTGACCATTGACATCACAGAGAGTCCGAGGCTATCTGCTTACTTTATTGAAGGCATCAAAAAAGACGAAGAAAGGGAGCTAGCAGAAAAAATAAGCCTAGCTAAGGGAGAAATTGTTACGGACCGATTAGTTAAAACCACCCAAAAAAAACTCCAAGATAACCTAGTGTGCCAAGGCTACCTAGATGCAGTAGTCAGCATTACTAGTTTACCTGATCCTGACCTATCTGGTTATATACAGCTAAAAATCAGCATTGATAAAGGAGAAAAGTTGATCATTGACCAAATCTTGATAAAGGGCAACCATAGTATCGATGACAAGGCACTCAAGGCCCAGCTGCAACATATAAAAGAGAAACCCCGATTTACACTCATCAAAGATATACTTAAAAAGACCCTCAAGCTACAGCCCTTTAGACAAGGAGACATACTATGGAGAAGGCCTAGTTTAGAAGAAACTATGGTGTATCTGAAGCACCATATTATTCCCTTCCCTTCCAAGTTTATCCAGTCTAAGTATGAAGAAGACAAGAAGAGACTGATCTCCTACTACCAGACCCAAGGCTATAGAGATGCCACTATTGTAGAAGACACAGTCTATAGACAGGCTAGGGGACTATTAAATGTACAGCTGCAAATAAAAGAGGGTAGACAATATTTTGTAAGAAAAATCAAGTGGGTGGGCAATTATAGCTATGATGATGATACACTCAACCGCATATTAGATATTCAGCCAGGAGCCATATATAACCCGGCGCTTATTCAAGAGAGACTCTTTTTTAACCCAGCGGGAAAAGACATTGCCTCATTGTATATGGATAAGGGCTACCTATTCTTTAATGCTGAACTTGCTGAAGTAAAGATAGAGCACCATGCTGTAGACTTAGAAATACGCATACAAGAAGGAACACAAGCCTATATCAACAAAGTCACCATCAGAGGTAATCCCTATACCCATGACTATGTCATACGGCGGGAGCTACAAACCCTACCTGGTGATAAATATAGCAGAGCCAAAGCTATCCGTTCCCAGCGAGAATTGGCTATGCTCAATATTTTCGATCCAGCCAAGACCAATATTATACCAATCCCTAACCCTACAGATAGCACGGTAGACTTAATATACGAAGTAAAAGAAAACCCTAAGTTCAGCGTTAATCTTTCAGGCGGCTGGGGAGGAGGCAAGCAAGCCCTTACACTTGGCCTCATACTTGGAACCAACAACTTCTCATTACGCAATGCACTTCAAGGGAAAGTCCCACTAGGAGATGCGCAAACTGTGGACCTAAAAGCAGAGTTTCATGGAAAAAATCACCAAAATTTTGCCCTACAATTTACAGAGCCCTGGCTAGGTGGCAAAAAGCCTAATAATTTCAGTATAGCCCTTAACAAATCCCACCAACAGTTTGAAAAGCAAAGCGCTCTAGGCTCCATAGGTTTAAGAAGTAGCCTAGGCACCAAGCTTAAATGGCCTGACGACTACTTTAGCATAAGAAATAGTATTGAATACCACCGTTACAAGTATGATGACTACGATTTGCTAGACAATGGACGAAAATTGAGTGGTGTCATGCATGATTTCAGCATGGGCAGTGTCATAAAGCGTAATAGCATTGACAATCCTACATACCCTACAGAAGGAAGCGAAATCGGACTACATGCGCGATTAACCCCTCCTTATTCATGGTTTTCTGATAAGGACTACAGCAAGCTAGAGCTCCAGAAAAAGTTTAAGTGGAAAGAATATCACCAATGGATACTAGATGGCGCTTACTATTATAAGCTTATCGGTGACCTAGTATTGAATATGCGTAGCCATTTTGGGATACTAGGTGCATATGCGTCTCAGCAAGGAATAGGCCCTTTTGAGCGATTTACTATGGGGGGAACTGGCTTGATAGACTACTCACTCTTGAATAGAGAATTCATCTCCCTGAGGGGCTATCCTGATGAGGATATTAACCCTAAAGATTCTAAGAAGGATTATAAAGGAGGAACTATCTTTGATAAATTTGTACTAGAGCTACGCCATCCCCTTGTAAAAACTTCCTTAGCCTATATATATGCCCTATCCTTTGCCGAAGCAGGCAATACCTGGCTCCATTATAAAGATTGGAAGCCTTTCGACCTTAAAAGATCAGTCGGCTTGGGAATCAGAGCCTACTTACCGTTATTTGCGGGTGCAATAGGGATTGATTGGGGCTATGGCTTTGACCAAGGACCTGATAGAGGAGATAAGCTAATAATACATTGGTCATTAGGTGGGAGCCTACGGTAACTAGAAAATTATGTAGCTTTGATAAAATCCTGTATCTTGTATAAGACAACACCGTTGCTTATTTTGTAATTCATAAATTATAAACCCGTTCAAATAAAAAAATACAACTATGAAAAACAGATTATTGTTGACCCTAGCATGCATATTAGTCCTGTCTAATATCCAAGCAAAAGACAAACCTATCAAGATTGGCTACACAAATCTAGACTATATATTAAGCCTTTTGCCAGAAACCAAGAGTATTGAAGCTGACTATAAAAGCTTTGAAAAACAGGTTAAAAATAGACTAGAAGCTAAAGTCGGAGAATTTCAAGAAAAGCTGCAAGCCCTAGAAAAAGAATATGAAACCATGACTGATTCTGTCAGGAAGCAGAAAGAGAGTGAGCTATTACAGCTAAAAAGTAGCCTCGAGCAGCTTCAAATAGAATCACAAGAGTCTCTAGCCAACAAAAACGTAGAGCTACTCAAGCCTGTTTATGAAAAAATACAGCAAGCCATAGAGAAGATAGCCAAAGAAAATGGCTATACACACGTGTTCAATGCAGAAACAGGGAGCATATCCATACTTCTATATGCTGCAGAAGAGTAACTTCGACCTTGAAGCA
>JBCCHM010000018.1:0-9144 GCA_039028755.1 Bacteroidota bacterium
CCCTGCTGTACATCGCAGTAAGCTAGCCAATCTGTAGTTTTGGTAAAGGCGTAAACCATGATCTTAATCGCAAAAGGCCCAAACTCAGCAAAGTGCGCTATCGTAGGTTTGCCTAAGTCTAGGCCAGGATGACTTTGCAGCATCGCACGAACCTGCATGACAATTTTTTCCACTACACCAGCATTTGTATAACGAATATGAATAATTGCCTTGATCCTGCGGTTGGTCATTCTGCTAGCATTGATGAGAATGATGGAAGAAAAAGTAGCATTGGGTACATAGAGCACCCTTCTATCAAAAGTTCTAATCTGTGTAGATCGCCATCCAATGTACTCCACTATGCCTTCTAGCTCTCTATCAGGAGAGTATATCCAGTCACCAACTTTAAAATGGCTGTCTGAATGGACTACGATACCACCAAAGTAGTTGGCTATGATGTGTTGGGCAGCAATACCCACGATAATAACAGAACCACTAGCAAAGGCAACTATGCCTGTAACTTCTACACCGATTACAGGGAGGATGAGTAGGGTGACAATGATAAAAGCAGCTACACGCAATAGCTTACCTGTGGCTTGTATAGTGGTTTCATCAGTACGCCCTTTGGATAGCCGCCCTTGTAGTAGCTGTTCTTCAAATAGCTTAATAAAGCGCACAAATACCCAGGCCAATAGTATTATCAGACTAATCTCTCGTATCTTTTCTACAAGCGCGATAATCGAGGTATCTACCTGGGGTATAAAAACATTGGCGTTAACTGCTACAGCTTCTATCCAGATAACAATGGTTAGCGGCCAGTAGATGGCCTGTATCAAGGCTTGGATAATAAAATGATCTCCCTTGATCAGTTTAGGGTTTAGCTTTTGGTAGACAATGTGGACGATATAGGTAAGGGCTATAGCAATGCCTAACACAAACAAGGTATAAAGTAACCATACTTGGTTTTGGAAAAACTTAAGCGAACTTTTAAGATAGCCTGTTATTTCCACGATAATAAAGAATTTTAAAATACATCTGTATGGCTACTAGGCACTACCCTAGCAGTCATACTATGGATCCGTGAAGTCCAAAAGAGCATCATAACCGTCGCAAAGGCTTCGCATAGTAAGATAGCCCAGGCAGCACCTCGGGCTTGTAGTTGTGGAACCAGCACAAAGTGCAATCCTGCACAAATCAACCCAGTCATTAACATAGTCATGATATACTTCCCACCTGCACCTGCAGGAACTAGTGCGTTTATACCGAGCGTGTTAGACAATATGACAATGCAGGGCAAGAATGCATGCAATTTGAGTATCCATACTGCTTCCTGTATAAGCTCGCCTGCTAATAGTTGAATGATGGAAGTAGCAAACAAACAGTAGCAAGTGCCTATAATTAATAGAATAACTAGATTTGCTATAATAACACTGCCTATAAACCGAAATCCTGCTTGGAAGCTTTTAGTCATTTTTCTACTAGCAATAGGGAAAAGCGCTTGCGTAAAAGGTTCTATCATACCCACGGTAGTTCTAGCTACCTTATCACCGAGCGAGTAAATCGCTGCACTACTAGGGCTGGCAAAAAAGTTCAAAAAGATCACGGGCAAACGTGTGTAAAAATTGATAGTAAAGTTAGAAAGAAAGATATGTACTCCCTCTCTTAGCTGTGAATAGATCATAGACTGCGTGGGTAGGCATATGCCTACTCCTAACCTATAGTATATTAAATAGCAAGCTGCTGCTAAACGCAGCGTATCTGCTATAGACAATAAAGTAGGGTATAAAAGGTCATCTGCTGGACTGCGAATCAGTGTAAAAACGCCAGTAAGAAATAGTAATTTAGATAGCAGATTAAGCAGTGTCATCCACCACATTTTTTCTAGACCTTGAAAAACAAATCCAGGAAATAAGGTGCTAGCTATTATCACTGGGACAAAGCATAGTAGCGTGTATTTGGTCTGCTGTATACTGGGTACAAAAAAGATCAAAAGCCCTATGATAGCCAAAGATATACCTATAGCAGCTAGCTTGAGGGTGTACACGGCTCCTAATAGCTGCCCAATTATAGCTTTATCTTGCTTATGTAGGACAATCTGTTTGGTAGCTGAATAGTTAAACCCATAGTTGATAAAGACGTTGAAGTAAAATGAGAGGGCTTGAACAAACAAAATCGTACCGTATTTCTCTATACCAATCGTACGCAGCAAAAAAGGTACGGTAATCAGGGGTAGAATACGTGAAATTCCTCTCAATAAGGCTAATTGCAGAAAGTGTGTAAAGAAAACTTGTATGTCTTTGTGCATGTATTGCTTTAGAGTTCAGCAGCAGGGTGCTATATACTAATTCAATGAGCTGTTTCAAGCCTAGTAGCATTTACCCTGCTAATCGCTGCTTGAGTAGGTTGCTTGCTAGCTTGGGCGCAGCTTTGCCCTGGCTTCTTTTCATGACTTCACCCATTAGCATAGCTAGGATTCCTTTTTTACCATTTCTGTAGGCTGCTACCTTATCTGGATAGGCTGCTATTACTTGCTCTATTAGTGCCTGGATAGTACCTGTATCACGTTCTTGCAGCAAGTTAAGCTCTTTTGCTAGCTCCAGCGGTATTTTTGTAGGACTCTCTAGCAAAGCAGGGTATAGCTGCTGCGAAGCTACAGAGAAGCTTACTCTATCCTGCACTACCAGGTCTATGAGTGCAGCCAGTGTCTTGGGCTTGAGGGGGAAGTCCTGTATAGGCAGATTCAACTCATTCAGGTAAGCCTTCACAGGTCCCATCATCCAGTTAGCTGCTGCCTTGTAGTGTGTAGTCAGCCGACACAGCTCTACAAAGAAGAGTGCCACTTCCTTGCTTTCGGTCAGTACAGCAGCATCATAAGCAGGGAGCTGGTAAACATCTCTAAAGCGTTGGTAGCACGCTCTAGGTAGCAGGGGCATAGCTTGGCGGATCTGCTCAATCCATGCTTCTGTCACAATCAGTGGTGGTAAGTCAGGCTCTGGGAAGTATCGGTAGTCTAAAGCACTTTCTTTGGTTCGTTGGCTGATAGTTTGACCTATGGCAGCGTTATAAGCTCTAGTCTCAGCTATTACCTTCCCTCCTACCACTAATATAGCAATCTGTCGCTCTATCTCATGCTCGATAGCTAGTTGTACGTTCCTTATAGAGTTCATATTTTTGACCTCCACCTTCTGGCCAAAGTTAGGTGCACTTTGGGGCATCACTGAGATATTTGCATCACAGCGCAAAGAGCCCTCCTCCATGTTACCATCACATATATCAAGATACCGTACTAGCTTCCTGATTTCAGCTAATAGGTTATAAGCTTCTTCGCTCGTTCTCAAGTCTGGCTGTGTTACAATCTCTATCAGCGCTATGCCTGCCCTATTAAAATCCAACAAAGTCTCATCAGCGACCATTCCATGGATAGATTTACCGGCATCTTCTTCTAGATGAATCTGCTGAAGGCTGATAGCTTTCTCTTGTCCATCCCGGGTGGTGATGGTAATATGACCCCCTTGGCAGATAGGGGTCTTATCTTGGGTGATCTGATAGCCCTTAGGTAGGTCTGGGTAGAAGTAGTTTTTCCTAGCAAAGTAGTTCTCCCGGGTGATGGTAGCTTGGCAAGCTAGTCCTAGCTTGATAGCCTGCTCAACAGCTTTTTTGTTGATCTTAGGGAGTGTACCAGGGTGGGCTAGGCTGATGGTGCTGATGTGGGTATTGGGAAGTGCTCCATACGCAGCGGGCTCAGGGGAAAACATCTTGCTTTGGAGCAAGAGCTGGGCATGCACTTCTAGTCCTATGACGGCTGTGTACTGCTCTCTAGTAGCAACATCCATATGTTAACTTATTTTTTTGATGTGCTGTTGAAATATATTTTGAGCCATGGTGAGGGCTTGCTCTAGTCCTCCCAAGTATTTACCGCCAGCTGTCGCAAAGCAAGGCTGCCCCCCTCCCCCACCTCTGATGGGCTTGGCTAGCTCCTTGACGACTTCATGGGCATTGAGATCAGTGCTACTGAGTAGGTCTTCAGAGAGTAGCACAGCAATGTAGGGCCTTTGATCGATAGTAGCTGCTAGCACTACGAAAAGTGGCTTGTAAGTGCCTTTTAGCTCAAAGGCAACCTGCTTGAGGGCCTCTATATGAGGTACACTTACCTTTTCTATTAGTACATAGGTACCGTGTATAGCCTGTATACGCTGGTGCAAAGCCGCTTTTACAGAACGGGTCTGCTCAGCTTGGTAAGCTGCCAAAGCCTTGCGTAGCGTTGTCCTTTCTTCAAGCAATTGCTGGATAGCTTTCACCAAGTCTTTGGGCTGTTTCAAAGTTTCCCTGAGGTTATCTAGTACAGCTAGCTGCCCGTCGATAAAGCGCTCAGCAGCATCAGCAGTGAGGGCTTCTATCCTTCTGGTACCTGCTGCTATAGCAGCTTCTGTGATGATCTTGAAAAAGCCTAACTGGCCTGTAGCAGGTACATGTGTGCCACCACATAGCTCAATAGAAAAAGCTGGATCAAACGTGATGACGCGCACGTGCTCTCCATATTGCTCACCAAAGAGGGCTGTAGCACCCATGGCTTTAGCTGCTTCTAGCGGAACATGGCGCTGCTCCTGGAGCAGTATGTTGGCTCTAATTTTTTGATTGACGATGTGCTCAATCTGCTTGAGGTCTTCTGGGCTTATCTTAGCATAGTGTGAAAAGTCAAATCTGAGTACATGCTCATTGACTGATGAGCCCTTTTGTTCTACATGGGCACCCAGCACTTGTCTGAGAGCAGCATGCAAAAGGTGGGTAGCGCTATGATTGTTGCTTATCAATCTTCTTCGCTCAGCATCCACTACAGCCCGCCAATGGGTCTTCAAATTTTTCGGCAATTGCTTGGTATAATGGATGATCAGTTCATGCTCTTTCTTAGTATCTAAGATTGCTATTTCTTCCTCAGCTGCTATCAGCTTACCCGTATCCCCTACTTGTCCTCCTCCTGCTGGGTAAAAAGGTGTCTGATCTAGTACTAGTTGGTATACTTGCTGGCCTTTTTCTTTGATAGTGCGGTACCGTACAAGCTTAGCATCTGCTTCGAGCTGGTCATAGCCTACAAAGGTTGGCTTGGCTGCGTGGGGAATTATATGCCAGTCTCCTTGTACAATGGTAGCTGCTTGCTGAGAGCGCACTCGCTGCACTTGCAAGGCCTGCGCAAAGCCTTGATCATCTATTTGTAGTCCCTTTTCTTGAGCAATCAGCCTAGTCAGGTCTAGTGGGAAGCCACAGGTATCATATAGCTCAAAAGCAGTTTCTCCGTCTATGAACTTATTCCCTGATTCTTGTAGGGCCCTACTGATGTGTTCTAGCTTATGCAGGCCAGTAGCTAAGGTCTTGAGAAAGGCTGCTTCTTCCCCATATATAACTTGCTCGATATAGGCTTGCTGTTGCTGGATAGTAGGATAGGTTACCGCAGACTGCTGCGCTAGTACGTCTACTAACTGATACATAAAGGGCTGCTCAAAGCCTAGGTAAGTATGGCTATAGCGTATAGCCCTTCTGAGGATTCTTCTAATTACATAGCCTGCTCGTGTGTTGGTAGGAATTTGCCCGTCAGCAATGGCAAAAGCCACTGCACGGACATGGTCAGCCACTACCCTAATGGCAGTGTCTATGGCGGCATCTTGGCCATACATCTTCCCACTAGCATGGGTGATAGCCTGGATGAGTGGTGCAAAGAGGTCTGTATCGTAAGTAGAGGCTTTGCCCTGTAGTGCCATGGCTAGGCGCTCAAGACCCATACCTGTGTCTACATGCTTGGTTGGTAGCTCCTCTAGTTGACTAGAAGCTAAGCGGTTGTATTGGATAAAGACTAGGTTCCAGATTTCAATAACTTGTCGATGGCCTGTATTCACGAGCTCCTTGCCATCCTTTTGCGTACAAACTGCCTCAGGCCTCATGTCGACATGGATCTCAGAGCTAGGGCCACAAGGCCCTGTATCACCCATCTCCCAGAAGTTATCCTTTTTAGTGCCATATAAGATCCTATCCTCAGCTATATACTGCTTCCAGATAGTATAAGTCTCTTGGTCAGGCTCTAGGTTTTCCTGCGCATCACCACCAAAAACAGTCACATACAGCCTTTCTTTAGGTAGTTGATAGACTACTGTCAGTAGTTCCCAGGCCCAGTGGATGGCCTCCTGCTTGAAGTAGTCCCCAAAAGACCAATTACCCAGCATCTCGAACAGTGTATGGCGGTATGTGTCTGTTCCTACTTCTTCTAGGTCGTTATGTTTACCAGATACGCGTAGGCAGGGCTGCGCACTGGTAGCTCGCTGATGTGGAGCCTGCTGGTGATCCAAAAAAAAGTCCTTAAACTGGTTCATACCAGCATTGGTAAATAGCAAGGCTGGATCTGCTTTGTTGACGATCGGTGCAGCAGGTATATGCTGATGCCCTTTTTGCTCAAAGAATTCGATAAATTTATTTCTTATAGTTTCAGAGCGCATCTTTGTTGTAGGAGCAAACTTGAAATTAAACAAGATTAGTGCTTACTTTGGCTATTGTTATACGAGTGTACAAAGTTACGATAATTTAACGCTTTTATCGGTAATATGACACGGATAAAATATTATTACGATACCAAGACCTGTAATTATGAAAGGATCAAGACATCGAGATGGGACTTCTTGTTTGACCTACTTGGCTATCTGATTGTCTCCTTAGCTCTTGGTGTCATTATTTCTCTACTCTACCATGCTTATTTTGACTCCCCCAAGGAAGCTAGACTCAAGAAAGAAAACGAAACACTGAGATTGCATTACGAACTCATCCAGCAAGAAGTCAACAAAGGGAATGCAGTATTGGCTTATCTGCAGGATCGAGACGATAACATATATAGAACTATCTTAGAAGTAGATCCTATTCCATCTACAGTCAGAAAAGCTGGTGTAGGAGGGATAGATCGTTACAAAAAATTCCCTCAAGACTCGCTGATAGCTAGTACCGTCAAAAAGGTAGATCAGCTAAAAAGACAGCTCTACATTCAGACTAAGTCGTATGACGACATCGCACGCCTAGCCAAAGACAAAGAAAAACGCCTAGCTGCTACTCCTGCTATCCAGCCTATTTCTAACAGAGAGCTCAAGCGCCTATCTTCAGGTTTTGGTATGCGTACACATCCTATCTACAAAGTACCTAAGATGCACTATGGCGTAGATTTTTCTGCGCCTAGAGGAACACCTGTCTATGCTACAGGCGATGGTGTGGTTAGGCTTGCTAAAAAGAGCTATACGGGTTATGGTAATCGAATAGAAATAAACCATGGCTATGGATTGGTGACTAGGTACTGCCATCTGCAGTCCTTTAATGTCAAGTACGGACAAAAGGTAAAACGAGGGGAGCGTATAGGCTGCGTAGGTAGTACTGGACTTGCTGCAGGGCCTCACCTACACTATGAAGTACTCAAGAATGGCAAAAACGTCAATCCTGTCCACTATTTCTTTGATGACCTTACCGCAGCAGACTATGATAAGCTCATTAGGCTTGCTTCTATACAGAATCAATCCTTAGATTAAGCATCAAGAGGGTACAGCGTATATAAGCTTATTTGCCACATTTTTCAATTACTAGATCAGTAAATCGTTCAATTGTATGATAATGGAAAACATATTACCAAGCAGTACTATACGATTGGCGAAGTAGCCCAACTATTCAGCGTATCTACCTCGCTACTCCGTTACTGGGAAAAAGAGTTTAAGCAGCTCAAGCCACAGAAGTCTAAACAAGGTATTAGAAAGTACACCCAGGCAGACATAGCTCAGTTCAGGGTTATCTATCACCTCATCAAAGAGCAAGGGTATACTATACGAGGAGCTAGAGCGTATCTAAAAAGCAAGGGCTACAAGCTCAAAGATAGTGTGGAGCTTATACATGCCTTGAAAGACCTCAGGGCCTTTTTAGTAGCCCTTCGCAGCAAAAGCTTGCCTACATGAGCCATGCTGTTTTTTCGTAAGCCCTGTCCTCCCCTATCTGTACTTAGGGTGGATCATATTAGCGATAATTTGTATATGCTCAAGTCGGCTTCTTCAAGCTGAACGGATAGGTAAAATGTATAATAGAAATGCGTCCACTGTAATAGGACATTTCTGTTTATAATGAGGAAAATATTCTCTTTTTTTTATCAAAATATATAAAAGTTATTCTGTTTATGGATAGGATGATAGCATATTTGTAATAATTTTGAACAATTCATTGCCATTGAATAATTTTGATAACAAAAGCTGGCATACGCTAAAAAATACAATTATGAAAACATTACTAAGAACTACCTTTTTAGTATCATTAATGACAAGTTGCTTAAACGGATACCTTGGCATGGATTCTGGAAGCGGGATAGAAAAAGAACATAGCTACAGTAACGGAGCATATGATTTTGAAACCTTTGTCGAGCTAGTTAATGATACTGATGATTTTGACGATATAAGAATTTTCCTCAATGACCATACCGAAGAGGAAATGAACAAAACGTATGATTGGGAAGATGATACTTATACGTTCCTACACTATGCAGCAGAAAAATGTGACATAGAAGTAGTAGAGGAACTGGTAAAAAATAGAAAGGTACCAGTAGATATTACAACTGGCCAAAGAGGTAGAACTCCCCTGCAGTTAGCAGCTGTGAAAGGGCACTCAAACGTAGTAAAGTATCTTGTAGAGCAGGGAGCAGATGTGAGTAAGCAAGATAACGAAGAAGGATATGTGCTACACTATGCAACTAGTGGTGGCGATGTTAATATAGTAAAATACCTTATAGAGAGGGGTGCAAAGGTGCATGTAAAAGATAAGAATGGTTTTACTATACTACATGTAGCCGCAAGATTTAATAATCTGAGATTAGCAAAATATCTTATAGAAGAAAGAAGTGATTGGACTATTATTAATACAACAAGTAAGCGTGGTAATACTCCGCTGCATCTTGCAGCACATTCAGGTAGTAAGGATGTAGCTAGGGTCCTTTTAGAGGCTGGTGCACAAGACATAAAGAATAATAACGAGTACTTGGCTTCCCAACTGGCCGAGCGTAAGAGATATACTGAAATAAAACAGATGATTACTGGTGAAGTACTAGATTAAGATAGTAATTTACAACCCATACACGCAGGTCGGCCGACAGCCCTCGGAACAGCTCGG
>JBCCHM010000019.1:0-8880 GCA_039028755.1 Bacteroidota bacterium
GTGCACAGCTTATAGCCCTAGCATAGCTGTAGAAGCTATATGTTAACAAAAGGGTTCAAAACGGTATTTTTGCAGCAAATCGATACGGTGCACTATTGAGCTACTATTTATGAGGGCTGTTAACTGAATTTTAAATACTGCTTTCGACACTTAGCAGCATGTGAGGAAACGAATGCATACAGGCTACAGGGCGATCAAGTAATAGCCCATCAGTGCTAATGGTAGCCCACCTAACAAATCTTAGAGAAGGGTTTAGTTTGCTACTCGCACAAAAAGCCTAATATAGAGATCAGTAACTTTAGTTTTGTAGCAACTCGATGAACCAATCAAAAGTAAACATAAGCTGTACTAGACTAGTCCAACGTATATGGATTATTTTTATAGGCTTCTTAGTAGCTATACCATGCTATATCCTTACAGTCAAGATCAATCTATGGAACCTATATGGCGATCTGCCTTCCTTAGCTATACTAGAGAATCCTAAGAGCGACGTGGCCTCAGAGTTGTATTCAGCAGATGGAGTACTGCTAGGCAAATACTTTAGGTATAACAGAAGCCCTGTGGAATATGAAGAGATACCTCAAACCTTGGTTAACGCACTACTGGCTACAGAGGATTATAAGTTCGAAAAACATGCTGGTATCTATCTAAAAGGAATCTTCAGGGCATTTATCCTTTCTGTACTATTACGGCAACATAAAGGGGGAGGCAGCACCCTTACGCAGCAGCTAGCTAAGAATCTCTTCAAAATAAGGAGTGAACAATACCAGGGATTGCTCAGCGAAATCCCTTTTATCAAGACTGTCGTCGTCAAGACCAAAGAGTGGATTGTATCTGTACAGCTAGAACGGTCTTATACAAAAGAGGAAATCATCACGATGTATCTAAATACAGTGAGCTTTGGTAGCAATGCCTATGGTTTGAAGGTAGCGGCTAAGACCTTTTTCAATACTACACCTGATCTGCTTAGTATAGAGCAAGCTGCCTTGTTTGTAGGCCTTTTAAAGGCGCCTTCTTACTACAGTCCTATCAAAAATCCTGCAAGAGCCTTGCAAAGAAGAAACGTAGTACTAGCTCAACTACTTAAATATCATTTTTTGACACAGTCAGCCTATGAAGAGATCAGGCAGCGGCCTATAGAGCTACAATACAAAGTAGAAAATCATAACCTAGGGCTAGCTACTTATTTCCGGGCAGCTATTCGCGACTCTTTATTAAAATGGACACAGGCACATGGCTATAACTTGTTTGAAGATGGATTAAAAATCTACACAACTATTGATAGTCGGCTACAAAAGCATGCCGAAGCTGTAATAGCAGCGCATATGCAAGTACTACAGCAAAAGTTTGAGCAGCATTGGAGCGGCCAAAATCCATGGATAGACCAGCAAGGTGAAGAAATTAAAAGCTTCATTGAAAAGGCAGTGAAGAAAAGCGAACTTTACAAGGAATTGGTAGAAAAATATGGACAAAACAGCCATATCATTGATAGCATCATGAATACCCCTGTGCCTACAAAGCTTTTTTCGTGGAAAAGTGAAATTGATACAGTCATCAGCCCTATTGAGGAAATGAAATATAATAAGCGGCTTTTGCATGCAGGCTTTATGGCTATGAACCCTTATACAGGACATATCAAAGCTTGGGTAGGAGGTATTAATTACCAATTTTTTAGTTATGACCACGTAATGCAAGGGAAAAGGCAGCCTGGTTCTGCTTTTAAGCCTATTGTATATGCAGCTGCGATTGATAATGGCTATTCTCCTTGCTACGAAGTAGTAGATGCACCAGTGACCTTTAGGGTAGCAGGTAACCCATCTACTTGGACGCCTAAGAATGCGGAGGGTACATATACAGGGGAAAAAATGACACTGCGTCAGGCTATGTCAAAATCTGTGAACTCGATTACCGCTTATATTATCAAGCAAATAGGTCCACAGCTGGTAGTAGACTATGCCCGAAAACTAGGTATCAAAAGCCCTATGGACCCTGTACCAGCCTTATGCTTAGGATCTAGTGATGTATCAGTCTATGAGCTTGTGGGTGCATATAGTGCTTTTATGAACAAGGGCGTCTGGACTGAACCGCTCTACATTACCCGTATCGAAGATAAGCACGGCCGTGTACTGCAAGAGTTTGTGCCCCAAAGGAAAGAGGCTATCAGCGAAGAGACAGCTTGGCTGATGATGCACATGCTTAAAGGCGCTGTAGAGGAAAATGGGACATTACGCGGACTAAGTAAGGAAATTAAAGAAGACAATGAAATTTGTGGTAAAACAGGAACTACGTCTAACCAGTCCGATGGATGGTGCATCGGTATAACCAAAGACCTCTGTACAGGCGTGTGGGTAGGAGGAGAAGATCGATGTATCCACTTCAGGACGCTTGCTACAGGGCAAGGTGCGGTGACAGCACGGCCTATCTGGGAAAAATTTATACTAAGTATATACGCAGATCCCGACCTACCTTATCAAAAGGGTCCGCTCCCCAAGCCTTCTAAGCCACTAGACCTACCTTGTATTAAGGTTACAAGCGTAAATAGTAGTAAGCAAGAAGAGATACCAGAACCAATTGATGCGCAAGAAGATGAGCTACTTATAGAGAATACAGTAAAGGTGGAGCTAGATGTTAATGAGATACTCTAAAATTATTTGATTATTAGGCTATTGACTCTCTAGAGAGCTAGTTTATACGCTGACACTGGTTCAGCTGGCTATTCAGAGTACCTACTAAAGGCAAGGTTCATTTACTCTTTTTACGCTCATAAGCAAGGATTATCTTATAGGAGTTGGTAGCACTTCCGAGCAGCAATAATTCTCGGCGGTTTTAGGAAGCGTAAATTCCCTGGGAGCTATTCCTAGCAGTTTTGCCACTGTGCAGTACAGAGGATACGAGCAGAATAATGCTAACTCCCTGATTAGCAGTCTAAAGTTGAACCCTATACCAGCTAAGAGTCCATTCAGGATATCGCCTAGCCTGCCCTTCAGCTGCCTAGTAAGGTTACCTCACCCACCTTCCCATCTCCCCTATAGCCTCGATCTACTAGCACGCGACTAAACTCCTTTCCAAACATTCTACGTATCGAATCCAGCGCCACAGACAATGTCTTGCTATTGGGCGGATTGCCTGAAAAGCTCTCAACCCCTACGATCACATTACTACTAGGCAGGGTGGCAAGTGATACTTTCGAGCCAAACTTGTACTTCTTACCAACTGTCCCCTTGGCTATACAGCTTACCTCAAACCTTCTTTCTATACTTTTCTCGTTTGCGTGACAATACGCACAATCAATCTTAGCGGCTTTTCATATACTTCATAATTGTCCTACTCCCTCCAGCTTCCTTTGTAAATCCCTGACTTGACGGCCGGCTAGCGTCCTGAGCCGCTTCAAAGGCTTGCTTGCCTTCTTGACATGCTTAGATAGTGTTTTGCAAGGTTTCTAGGAAAAATTACGATTTTCTGGCGAAATGTGCTAGGTTATATATAGGTATTTGGAGTCTAAAATAGCCATTTAAGCGTATAAAAACGCTAATATTTAGTACTTAATTAAGAGGCAATTAATCTGATATTGCTCCTTCTCACTGAGTCTAGGTTGGTAAAAATCAGGTAAAGGGCTGATTCGAAATGTAGGTTTTCGTCTTGCCTACTTGAGCATCATGCTATGTTTCCTGTACAACACCCATATTGCAAAATTTGTCTATACGCTGCACTATACGATTCTCAGGCGAGAGCTTACCAAGTTCCTGCAGATGTCTAAGGATTTCTTTTTTGACCGTCATGGCTATCTTAGGTACATCCTTATGAGCACCGCCAAAAGGTTCTGGGATAATGCCATCGATCAGCTTAAGTCTTAGCATATCTGCTGCTGTGAGCTTCAGTACCTCAGCAGCTTGCTCTTTATAATCCCAGCTCTTCCAAAGGATAGAAGCACAAGACTCAGGAGATATCACTGAGTACCAAGTATTTTCTAGCATCAATATACGGTCGCTAACAGCCATACCGAGCGCTCCCCCAGAGGCTCCCTCTCCTATAATAATGCAGATGACAGGTACACGTAGGCTAAACATAGCTTGAATATTTCGAGCGATAGCCTCTGCCTGGCCACGCTCTTCAGCCTCTAGGCCTGGATAGGCGCCTGGCGTATCAATCAGGGTAACAATGGGTTTATTAAATTTCTCAGCTAGCTTCATCAGGCGTAGGGCTTTTCTGTACCCTGTTGGATTAGCCATGCCGAAGTTTCTCGCTTGTCTTTCTTTCGTATTTCTACCTTTTTGGTGCCCAATCAACATAAGAGTCTGACCAGCTACCTTACCGAGCCCTCCTATAATAGCTAGATCGTCCCCTCCATTACGGTCACCATGTAGTGCTATGAACTCCTCGGTCATCTGGTTGATATAGTCGAGTGTATAAGGGCGATCAGCGTGGCGTGATAGTTGTACACGCTGCCAAGGCGTTAGGTTTTGGAATGTCTCTGCTCGCAAAACTTCAATTTCTTGCTCCAATTTCTGAATGGCCTGTGTTAACTTACTACCTCGCTTCTGAGAGGCCTTTAACTTCATGGCAACGAGCTTCTCTTCTAGGATGGCAATAGGTTTTTCAAAATCTAAAAGCATATACTAAAGTGTCTGATGCGCAAAGCTAAAACCTATTCGGGCTATAAGCTAGCTTTATAGCCCGAATAGCAAGCTCGGGACTCGCCTGTGATCAACATTGCAAGTCATGTCAAATATGACTAAGTTTGGTAGTTGTGTAAAGCTGGCTAAAGCAGTAGCTCAGTAAACTTTAATTAAGGCAATAGCTCAACAGGTAAATAATCCCAAAATAGGAGGTCTGGTAGTTCAGTTTGGTCAGAATGCCTGCCTGTCACGCAGGAGGTCGCGGGTTCGAGTCCCGTCCAGACCGCTGGGGTCAAGAGTAAGCATATTGGCTCTTTCTTCCATATATCTACAATATACTCATAGATCGTCAAACCCTTGAGATACTTCAGCTTCTGTGCACAACTATAGGCCATCACAAACCTAGCCAAACCCTCCTTCTAGACACTCATGCATATGCTAAGGGTAGCGTTTTTCTGTGGCTGTTTTAAGCTTACCCATTCATCGTGCTACTTGGTCATTAGTCCAAGCATGACTCTATTTGCGTTAGAGAAGTATCGGCTTGAGAGTCCTTTACGATACAGGAGCAAAAAAATTAGTTCTGAGAGAGGAAAAATTACGTAAATAGACTCCATTGCCAACGTCATTCACTGTTTGTTTTTCCTTCAGACATTCTTCTCACTCAAAGAGTATGAAGCCTGCTAGAGTGCAAGGCAAATTGCTCAAAAGAGAGATTGTGCATCATATTCTCGACCTGAGCTTGTCTAGTTTGTTTTACAATAGTATTGCGTCATTCTTTTGTTAGCACATAATTTACACAATTATTATGACGTTATCTGATAGATAAAATATGAGGCAATACTTTACTAGCTAGCTTACTCTGAAGTAAGCTAAAGCTCACTAGGCCCTTAACATTTTTTTTATGACAATAAGGTACACATTAGACTTCTTGCATAACTGTGGTTCTAGAACCTCTTCTGTATGTAAAATTTAATGTATTCTTTGGGGTTTTGCAAGAGGTCTATTGAATGAAGAGCAATGGCAGCGTATAGAAGCCTTTTTCCTGGTAAAGTGGACGAACTACGACCTAGTGCGTTAGAGGATAGTAATGCTAGGAGATAAAAATTAGTAAGACGTATGCAAAAATCACCTCGAAAGAGCACAAATGCGAGCCATACAAGGCTTAATAAATTGATCAGTAATGCTGGAGTTTGTGCTAGAAGAGAAGCAGATAACCTTATCCAAGCTGGACATATTACCGTAAATGGCAGAAAAATAACCACGCTAGGCTACCAAGTAAGACCTAGCGATATCGTCAAATACCGCAACCAAGTTTTAAAGACTGAAAAACCAGCCTATATTCTACTCAATAAACCCAAAGATTGTATTAGCACCGCCCATGACCCTCGAGGCAGAAGGACTGTATTGGATCTAGTCCAGAACGCTTGCCAAGCAAGAGTTTACTCAGTGGGGAGGCTCGATCGTAACACAACAGGTCTCTTGCTTTTGACCAATGATGGTCAGCTAGCACAAAAACTAGCCCACCCTGCTAGTCAGATCAGAAAGATCTATCAGATAGAATTAGATAAACCTATTCAAGCAACAGATTTTGAGGCTATACAAGCTGGCATCGTACTCGAAGACGGAGTTGCTACGGTAGATAAGCTAGCTGTGGTAGCTGCAGATAGGAAAAGCTTAGGCATAGAAATACACATGGGCAAAAATAGAGTTATCAGGCGCTTGTTTGCGCACCTAGGCTATCAAGTCATCAAGCTAGACCGAGTGTTGTATGCTAACCTCACTAAGAAGGCTTTACCTCGAGGTAAGTGGCGCTTGCTGACAGATCGAGAGGTGAAGTATTTAAAACACCTAACGTGAAGACATGCTATTATCAGTCACGACTTTGTGCGACTGCTTGCTACTGCTTCGAAGCCCTTTATAAGGATTATAGCCATTCAGCTTGCTAGTGTAGTAGCCTGTACCCTCATAAGGCCTTTTAGCTGGATGCTGCTGGCATGCCACTGAGCATGCACCATCTAGCGCTTTAGCACAAGGCTCACATATAGGAACGTGTAGGTTGCATGCAGCGTTAGCACAATTAACTATTCGATCACAAGCTGTATGGCATACATAACACTGCCCAATTATTGTATGACTTTTCTGATTGATATCTGTTACTAGCCGATTATCAAAGACATAACATTTGCCCTCAAAGCCTTCTCCGTTTGTTTGTAACCCATACTGGATAATTCCGCCATGAAGCTGGTAAACCTTTTTAAACCCTCGCTCTAGTAAATATGCACTAGCCTTTTCACACCTAATGCCCCCTGTGCAGTAGGTGATCACCTTTTTATCCTTGTAAATAGCTAGTCTACCCACCTGAGCTGGAAAATCTCTAAAGTGCTCTATATCTAGTGTCACTGCATTTTTGAATTTACCAATGCGATGTTCATAGTTAGACCGAACATCTAGTAATACTACACCCTCTTCATCCTTCACTTGCTGTAGTTCGCTAGACGTTATGTATTGGCCAGCTCTCTGGGTAGGGCTGATATGAGGTAGGCTAGCATGAACAATTTCCTGCTTGACCCTGACGTGTAATTTCTGAAAAGCATGCTGATGGTGTGATGCTACTCTAAAATGGATATTCGTAAACCTTGAATCAGCCTTGAGATCGCGCATATACTCATTACAAGCCTCTTGGAGTCCTGAGACTGTTCCATTAATGCCTTCCTGAGCTACGATGATTCTGCCACGCAGGCCATGCGCTAGACAATAGAGATGATGCTTCGTCCTAAATTCCTCAGGATCAGCAATAGTTGTATAGCAGTAGTGAAGTAATATAGTATATGGCTTATACATAACTGTTGGTAATATTTTCTTGCATATTCCAATTAGTATTGGACAGGCTTAGCTGGATTGCCTAATACAACTTCTCCTGGATGCACATGATCTAATACTACTGAACCAGCTCCTATTCTAGCACCTGCTCCTACTTGTATACCAGTGATGATGGTTGCTCCTAAGCCAATAAAAACATGCTCCTCAATAACAGCTTGCGCTCCAATAATACTCCCTGTACCTATTTGTACAAAGTCCTTAATAATGGCCTCATGCTCTATAGCTACATGTGCATGTACGGTACAATGACTACCTAAAGCGGTTCCATAGCCTAAGCTTGCGCCAACATTTACCAGATTACCATAACCTATGCTAGCAGTTGACGCTATAGCAGCTAATGGGTGAATAGCGTTGATAGGTATAATTTTTCTTTGCTTACTAAGCGTACTGATCAGTTTCTGTCGGCTAACATGTTGTTCTACCGCTACAAAGGCTTCGCATGTTTTTCCTAAGAGTCCTAGATATTGCTCATCTTCTATGCTGCTTAGTACGGGTACATGGCTTACTTCAGTGCCTTGTAGTGCCTTATCTTCACTTAGCAGGCCATATACTACTATGTCATTCTTTTGGAAGATCTCTAAGGCAAGCTTACCTAGGCTATGCACTCCTAGAATGATTACAGGCTTTCCCATCGTATTTTACGATAATACAAATGTAGCTATACGGACTTATATGGCCAAGCTAGGGCCCCTGGGACAAGTAATTATAGCACTTTTGAGGAATCGGCAAATACGTTGATTTGCATACAGAAGAGGATATAGAGACTGTCTCAATGGAATTGTTTAATAGTAAGTGCAATAGCCGCTATCCTGAGCATATGCTCTGCTATACGCAATGCAACTCAAAGTCCTTGCACAATCTTCTCGACCAGTTCAACCAAGCGAATGTACGCTCTACTACACAACGCCTCGCTTGAAGTACGAACTTAACACCTACCTGCCTTGTAAAGCAAACCTTAACCTGTGCCATTCCATTTACCATTCGCTCCAATTCCCCTCGATAACCTAAAGCTACTACTATATCCTTCTCTCCTTTTTTATACCTCAATACTCGTTCTGCTAGCAAGGCTCCACCTTGCAAGTCTACACATTAGCTCCATGAACAAGCACCTGATGCACGTTGCCCTGCGTATCTACTATAACCTGCCTCTTCCTTCCTTTGATTTCCCCATCAAAGCCCCGAGATGCTCCCTTATTTGCAGTTTTTACGCTCTGTGAATCCATAATCAGTCGAGAAGGACTTGGAGTCCTTTCCTTATGCGTTTCTTCTTGACTAGCTCTGCTACGGATTTCTCATACACCGTTTGACAGCGTTGCAAAGAGAATTACCTTCAAAATCATGCTCCAGCCAAAATCCGCAGCAATATTATTAGTGACAAGGTGCA
>JBCCHM010000020.1:0-8852 GCA_039028755.1 Bacteroidota bacterium
AGCTAGTGTATGGCTCGTATGTGTGATAATGGTAATGTCTTGCTTAAGACAAATTTGTACGTTACGGAACAAAACACTTTGCAAAACTAGGCTAATATCCCTTTTAAAAGCTAAAAAAACGATTTTTATAACAGACGTGAAGGCTATCTTGCTATCAAATGCAGAAACTTTAGACAAAGTCCGCTTTAAAGTTCACCAGACCCTATCCTTATAGCATGGGACCAGGCGCCTAGTTTTTGAGTAGCATCAGCTATTTTATAGAACTTAGAAAACTGATAAAATAGTATATTTGTTAGATCTACGAAAAAGTGTTAGATAGCTAAGTATAGGGAAAAAGCACCTATGAGTAAAAAAGGACGCGTATTGGTAGCTATGAGCGGTGGCATAGATAGCTCTATAGCGGCTGTAATGCTGCATGAGCAGGGCTATGCAGTAGTAGGCATCACAATGAAGACCTGGGATTATGCTAATAGCGGGGGTAGTAAGAAAGAGACAGGATGCTGTAGTTTAGACTCTATCAATGATGCCCGTAATGTTGCGGTGGAGCTAGGGTTTCCTCATCTGATCCTAGATATCCGAGAGGAGTTTGGAGATTATGTGATCAATCACTTTACTACTGAGTATCTTTCAGGCAGAACGCCTAATCCCTGTGTTTTGTGTAATACGCACATTAAGTGGGATGCTTTGCTAAAAAGAGCAGATAAGCTCAACTGTGACTACATCGCTACAGGCCATTATGCTAAGGTGCGTCAAGAAGGAACCCGCTATGTCATCTCTAGAGGAAAAGATCTGAATAAGGACCAGTCCTATGCACTTTGGGGTGTCTCACAAGTCAACTTAAGCAGAACGCTACTTCCTCTAGGAGACCTCACTAAGCCAGCTATCCGTGAGTTTGCGCGTGCAAGAGGCTTTAAAGATCTACTCAGCAAATCAGAGTCGTACGAGATATGCTTTGTGCCTGATAATAACTACAGAGGGTTTCTTAAACGCAGGATAGAAGCTTTAGAAGAGCAAGTAAAAGGAGGGGAGTTGGTTTTAGAAGATGGCACAGTAGTAGGGCATCATGAAGGATATCCTTTTTACACAGTAGGCCAGCGCAAAGGACTAGGCATTGCACTGGGCTATCCTGTGTATGTTACTGAGATACAAGCAGATAGGAACCGTATTGTATTAGGGACCTTTGATGAGCTAGCTAGAAATGGTATGTATGTCCACAAGCTAAACATGGTCAAATATGCTGATCTAAATGGGCAGAAGCTAGATACTATTACCAAGGTACGTTATAACGACAAAGGTACACCAGCCGTGATCGAACAGGAGGGAGGTACTATGAAGGTGTCTTTCAGTAAAGGTGTACACGCCATAACGCCAGGCCAGGCAGCTGTGTTTTATGAGGTAGATGATGTGATAGGGGGGGGGTGGATTAGTGCTTCTTTCCGGAAAAGCTATGTAAAGGACAGTAAGAGTCATTTAAGTAACCAGCAAACCAGTCAATTAGTAAGCCAGCCAGTTCATTGAAATACCTAAAAGCAATACCGTGGTTTGTGTTCAGCCTGATAATTAGCTGTGGTAACGATACCATTACTAAATACCTTAGTAACTCTATCTATCCTTGGCAAATCACTTTTTTTAGGTTTTTCTTTGGTGCCCTTACGCTAATGCCTATTATGCTATACCAGGGTAAAAAGTCATTCAGCACGCATAGGCTACCCTTACATCTTGTCAGAGGTATTCTACTATTTATAGCCATTGGCTTATGGAGTCGAGGCATTGAAGTAGCGCCTATCACGACAGCCACGATCATGAGTTTTACAGTCCCTATCTTCGTGCTACTACTAGCCCCTATCTTTCTGAAAGAGCACGTTACGTGGCCTATGTGGCTCGCTACGCTGTTGGGTTTTGTAGGTATCGTGCTTGTGCTTCAGCCTGCTGCTGAAGAATTTAACACTGCTTCCCTGCTTTTCGTCATCGCTGCTATGTTATTTGCATTATTAGATATCATCAACAAAAAGTACGTCACCCAAGAGCCCATGCTATGTATGCTTCTCTACTCTTCATTGGTTGCTATGGTGCTTGCATATTTCCCAGCTGCTCGTGCTTGGCGTATTCCTACAGGCTATGAGCTTCTATGGCTTTTAGCACTAGGTGGTGGTGGTAATCTGATACTCTACTTTTTGCTCCGCGCTTTTGCTTTAGTTAGTGCCTCCTCTCTAGCACCCTTTAGGTATCTAGAGTTGCTTATCTCCATGAGTGTAGGCTACGCTTTTTTTCATAAACTACCGAGCAGTCATAGCTACTTTGGGGCAGCTATCATTATTCCTTGTACTTTGTTTGTTGGGTATTATGAGAGTCACTCTAAAAGTGCGTAGAGACTGTTTAAAAATATAAACATTGCCCTGTCTGGCTGGATAGACTGCCTTCTGCTACATCTTACGTCAGGCTTAGAACTTTATAGGGACTGTAGAATTTGAACAATTCTATACAATTATAATTCTCTATTGGCTTTCAAGGAGGCTTTTAGAAAAAAAATATTTAAGCTTTCTATAGTACGATCTTGATCCATAAGGATTATACGTAGTTTCTAGTATACAACAACAAAGCTAAGCGCCCACATTAAACGACTCACACACTTCTGATGCCTGGAAGCTCCCTCCGCACAAGTACTAAGCAAGTCGAAGGACCACATAACAGGCTTATGATAATTATAACTGCTCAATCCTACACATAAATCAGTACAAGCAGATCAAGATGACGGCTAAGGGAAGCCTTACCCTGGCGCTGCTGCACCCTTCGCTGCTTGTTTAATTGGCCAAGGCATTGGCTAGAAAAGCCCTTTCAATAACCAGTTCTCAGATGTGTCAGCAATCTGTGTTAAGGCTAATGCTGCTTAGCTATTTGTTTTCGAATTGCTGGCATTGTTCCGGGCAGTTGCTTGAGTCTTTCTTGGCTAAGCTATGTTTTTCGTCTAATTGCCTGCGTTGTTCTGGCGCGAGTATGTTGGTTACGCTTCGAATATAACACACTGTTACAACCTAGGACCAGACAACAGTTCAATGCCTAAGCTAAGCCAGCCTACCCTACGCTCCCTTCTAGGGTCAATGCTAAAAGCTTCTGGGCTTCTACGGCAAACTCCATAGGCAGTTTATTCAGTACTTCCTTACAATAGCCATTTACAATTAAGGCTACAGCCTGTTCGTTGTCTACACCTCTTTGGTTACAGTAAAACAACTGCTCTTCACCTATTTTCGAGGTTGTTGCTTCATGCTCTACCTGGGCAGTTTTGTTTTTAACATCGATATAAGGAAAAGTATGTGCTCCACACTGATTACCTATGAGGAGAGAGTCACATTGCGAAAAGTTGCGCACATTATCAGCACGCTTGCTTACCTTCACGAGCCCACGATAGCTATTCTGGCCTTGACCAGCAGAGATGCCTTTAGACACAATCCTACTCTTGGTGTTCTTGCCCAGGTGAATCATCTTTGTGCCTGTATCAGCCTGCTGTTTATTTTTCGTTACTGCTACAGAGTAAAATTCTCCAACTGAGTTATCACCCATCAAGATACAGCTCGGATACTTCCAGGTAATGGCAGAGCCTGTTTCCACTTGGGTCCAAGATATCTTAGAGCTTTCACCTGCGCAGAGTCCTCTCTTAGTCACAAAGTTATAAATACCTCCCCTTCCCTCTTTATCACCTGGGTACCAGTTCTGTACAGTAGCGTACTTTACCTCTGCATCCTGAGCAGCATAGATTTCTACTACAGCAGCGTGCAGCTGATTTTCATCTCGCATCGGAGCAGTGCAGCCCTCTAAGTAACTAACATAGGAGCCTGCCTCAGCCACGATCAAAGTACGCTCAAACTGGCCTGTATTCGCTGCATTGATCCGGAAGTATGTAGAGAGCTCCATGGGGCAGTGTACACCTTGGGGGATGTAGCAGAAGGATCCATCACTAAACACAGCAGCGTTGAGTGCTGCAAAGTAGTTATCTTGTGTAGGGACTACCTTGCCTAGATATTGCTGAACTAGCTCGGGATGGCGCTGTACAGCCTCATTAAAGGAGCAAAAAATGATGCCCAACTCCTGGAGCTTTTCTTGAAAGGTAGTAGCTACAGACACGCTATCGAACACTATATCCATGGCCACTCCAGTCAAACGTTTTTGCTCTTCTAAAGATATACCCAGTTTATCGAAAGTAGCCTTCAGTTCAGGGTCTACTTCATCCAAGCTATTGAGTGCTTTCTTAGACTTCGGTGCTGCATAGTAGCTAATATCTTGGTAGTTGATAGGAGGATATTGGACATTAGGCCATTTCGGTTCCTGGAGCGTGAGCCAGTGGTAGTAAGCCTTGAGGCGCCACTCCAATAGCCACTCAGGCTCATTCTTCTTGGCTGCAATAAAGCGTATCGTATCCTCATTCAGGCCTTTAGGGGCTGTGTCAGCCGCTATATTACTCTCAAAGCCGTACTTATAGTCAGCGGTAGTGAGTTCTTCTAGTATGGGTTGTTCTGTAGGCATATATTCGCTATTTGCTTCAATGAACTTGTGATTTTCAAAGCTAAGGAATTAATTTACGCTGTAAAATAGTACACACAAAGTTATACCGATAAAAAACGCTCTTACTCCTAAATTTTTACCTCATGCCTATGAAACGACGGGACTACATACTGCTACTACTACTCAGTTGGGTGATTTTACTTGGGGGATGTAGTGGTTGTAATATCAACAAGAAAAAATCGTCTAATAATGTATTCCGGCCATTGAGTACAGCAGAAAAGAGATTGATTGATAGTATCAATAATAAGAACTTAAAGACGACGCTTGAAAAGTACATAACATCCCATCCCTCAGACATTGGACGACCCCCTTCTTTAGGTGGGTGGTTATGGATACAGGCCTTGTCAGAGGGTAATGAAGACAAGATAATAGCCATCATGAAGCTCTTACTAGCCTATGGAAGCGATATTAATGAAGACGATGGCGCCTTCACCCCGCTAAATGCGGCTCTAAAGAATAAACAAGAGCAGGTAGCTAAGTTTATGCTAAACCAACCTAACATCGACATCAACAAGACAGTATCTCAGTGGCCTTTGGCTCCTATACACACAGCAGTGATATATAATTCAGCAGATATAGTACAAACCTTACTCAGCAAAGGAGCCTGTGTCAATACACGCACCACTGATGAATTCCGCCCTCTCATAAAAAAGGAGAGTACAGCCCTACACATCTTAGTAAGCTGCCCTTTTAGGTACACAATTAAGGGTATTAATCTTAATAGCCCAGAAGAATCTGAAAAGATACTTAACCTATTATTAGATCACCCTGACGTGGATGTCAATGCAAAAGATGACGAGGACAAGACGCCTCTATATCTCTGTAAGGAAGCACTTCTTAACTCAAGGACGTTAGAAGAAGCGTCCACTAAACGTTTTCTAGAGCATGTACAAAATGTTCTAAAAGCAAAGAGCCGCGTTTGAGGCAGTCAGCACCGAGGCTATGCTACCAACAGCAAATTAATCGTCCGCTTACTAATATCACATGCTTGGACTCTGACCTTGACCAGGTCTCCGAGGTGGTAAGCCTTTTTAGTTCGCTGGCCAATAGCCTTAAATCCTTTTTCATCTAGCACATAGTAGTCATCAGTCATATCAGCGAAACGCACCATGCCTTCGCATAAGCTGTCCACAAGCTCAATGTAAATACCCCAATCCATGATGCTGCTTATCACACCTTCCATAAACTCCCCTTGTAAGGTTTGCATCAGCTCTACCTGCTTGTACTTGATAGAGGCGCGTTCTGCCTCGGCTGCTACACGCTCTCTTTCAGAGGCATGCTGGCACTTCTTCTCATAGATTTGCTGGTCAAACTTAAACTGACCTTGGAGGTATTGCTTGAGCAGACGGTGCACTATCAAGTCAGGATAGCGCCTAATAGGCGACGTAAAATGGGTATAATGCTGAAAAGCTAGGCCAAAGTGGGGTTTAGCTTCGGTGGTGTATAAGGCCTTGGCCATCATACGAATCGCTAGAGACTGGATGATGTTGGCCTCTGGCTTGCCTGCTATAGCAGCTGAAAGGGTATTGATGGACTGGGTAACGGCCTTAGGGCTCGTTTTGATGGAGTAGCCAAACTGCTTAACAAAGAGTGCAAAGTCGTTCAGCTTTTCTAGGTCAGGCTCATCGTGAGTTCTGTATACAAAAGTAGGAAATTCCTTGCCTTGCTTCATACGGCGGACATGTAGTGCTACACGCCTATTGGCCAGCAGCATGAATTCCTCAACGAGTCTGTGCGTATCCTGGCTTACTTTAGGTAGTACACTCAACGGCTTACCATGCTCATCCAGCTGAAACTTTACCTCAGCTGTCTCAAAGTTGACCGCTCCTTGCCTAAACCGCTCAGCGCGCAACTGCTTGGCCAACTCGTTGAGGATAGTTAGTTCTTGGTAGAAATCACCCTGCTGCTGCGTAATGGCTTGCTGAGCTTCTTCGTACGTAAAGCGCCTGTCAGAGTGCATGATAGTCTCTCCAAACCACTCCTTATGGAGCTTACCCCTTGCGTCTAGCTCAAATACAACTGAGAAAGTAAGCCTATCCTCATGTGGCTTGAGTGAGCATAGTTCATTAGAAAGCCTTTCAGGAAGCATTGGTATCGTTCTATCTACCAGATATACCGAAGTACCCCGCTCAAAAGCTTCTTGGTCTACGAGGCTACCTTCTTGAACATAAAAGCCTACATCTGCAATGTGAATACCTACTTCATAGTGGCCATTAGGCAGCTTTTTTAGCGAAAGCGCATCATCAAAATCTTGAGCATCTGTTGGATCAATGGTAAAGGTATCTACCTTCCTAAAATCACTTCTCCTACTAGACTCTCTAGCAGGAATAGCTGCTGGAATGTCCTTTACTTCTGCCAATACTTGGGTAGAGAAGCATGTAGGAAGGTCAAACTCAGCCATGATCGCATGCATCTCTACCTCATGCATTCCTGCTTGTCCCAGTACTTGTTTTATCCTACCTTCAGGATTTTTATGAGCAGTAGGCCCAGCAGTAAGCGCTACAATGACCTTATCATTATGCTTAGCTCCTCGCAAGTCTTCTGGTCTCACAAAGATATCATAATGCATACGTCTACTATATGGTATTACAAACGCTGCCTGGCCATTTTTCACTACCCTACCTACCCAGGTTGTCTTACTTCGCTTAATGATCTCCACTACCTTACCCACAGGATGCCTCTTTGGTCCCTTTTGCTGAGTAATCATTACCCTCACTAAATCCTTATCCAGTGCAAATAGTAAGTCCGCTTGCCTGATCCATACGTCATCCTTCCCATCGTCCGTCACGATATATGCATAGCTAGGGTGCACATAGTCTACTTTGCCAATGACATACACAGGATTATATGGTATCGTAAACCGTCCTCTATTGAGCTTCTCAATAGCTCCCCTTTGGGCTAATTCAAGCACTGCTTCCTTGACCGTTTCCTTTGAGAACTTTCTTTTGAAATGTTTGTAGAGTTTACTGAGCGTATAAGCCCTAGTGGGGGAAGTCTGTAATAAACTAAGCACTAGTGCCTGATAGGAAGAGCAAGCGGCTTTGCTATGCTTCGTTGATTGTGCTTGTTTATCCTTGCGCCTCTGAGGCATGTTATTCAGATGAGTAGCCAAAGTAAAATTATAAAATAATAATTTTCAGCTAAAGGTATACATGTCTCCAAGAAAGACTATGCCTCACAGCCCAATAGCTATACTGCTCTACCCTTATGGAATCAAGGTGCGCGTATGAAGTGAACTTTTTGAATTTCTAGGGTCTATTGACTAAACTTGTGCAGATGTGATTTTAAATAACCTTACCCTAAAAAAATCATGAAGAATACCATTGTTTTAGTAATTGCCTTAGTGTTTACTGTAGTGAATAATTCCGTACTTACTGCAAAGCCCCTAAAGAGCCAAACGTCAGAAGCAGATAAGAAAAAGACAAAAACGGAACTAAAAGCAGCAGCAAGAAAAGCATCGAAAACTAAAGTACAAAAATCAAAAAAGGCATCAAAGGTAGAGGCAAAAAGATTAAGAGCAGAGGTCAGGGAATGGCAAAAACGCAAAAAAAATATGGAGCCTTTACAACTCAAAGATTTGGTAGAGGAAAACCATAGACTTAAAGCACAAAACCGTAAGCTAGACATTAATGTACAAGAGCTGGAGGAAAAGCTTAAAGCTGGTGAAGAAAAGTCAGCACAGCTTGCCAGGCTAAAGAGTGAAATCGATACCTTGAAAAAAGCAGCTATTAGCGCTATTAGTACTCCTATAGCTCTTGAAGAGCTGCCAGCTGGCAGCTATAGCGTTGATGAAGCTACTGGCCAGGTGCTTATCAATGGCGTTCCTGATAACAGGTATGGTTTTGATAAGACAGCTGGGAAGCCATTTATCAAAGGCGTTATCTTTAAAGTGCAAGTAAGTGCTGATAGAGATCTTGACTTGAGCGATGTACTCGTAGATGATAGCCACCACAAAAACTTGGAGCAAGAAGAAGCAGAAGGGGTGAATAAATATACTATTGGGCATTTTAGAAATTACTGGGAGGCTGATAAGCTGAAAAAGGGACTAAGAAAGATGGGTATACGATGGGCTTGGATTGTTCCTTATAAAGATGGGAAGCGCGTACTCCTCAAAGAAGTGTTGAGTACCGTAATTGAGCAGGAGGAATAGCAGGTTAATTATCATACCAGCTCTGAGGTAAAGATATTAGTATAATAATTGGTTCTAGTGAACTTTAGCTTATTTTAAAGTAAGCTAAGTCATTATGAATCAATGGAAAAACAAGTATTATAAGCGTTCGCATATTTCGGAAGCT
>JBCCHM010000021.1:0-8810 GCA_039028755.1 Bacteroidota bacterium
CGCAGGAAAAGGGAGCATCTCTCGAGTGATTGACGGTCTGAACTGGATTTTGGCCCACGAATGTTTGGTTTCGAAAGCAGTATAATAGACTTCTTGCAAAACTGTGGTTTTAGAATCTTCTCTGTATGTAAAATCAACGCGTTTTTGGGGTTTTGCAAGAGGTCTAATGTAAATACTCCCTTTTGATGCGTTTATGAAGCCATATCATAGCTATTGATTAGAGGGGTGGGGGTGACTGCTGCATAGTCTCTGAGGCAGCTACTTTTCCGCTTAAGGCTTGATCGAACTCGTTGCTGGGTGCTTGCTCATAAGCAATGGATATGCTAGCAGGTCTGATAAAACGTAACCAGAGTACCCTTCCTGGCTTTATGGGTGTTTCTTGGCGTACACGATTTTTGGAGAGTAGCGCTTGCTTTTTGATGCCATACTTCTGTGCTATACTCCACCAAGTCTCATCTAGCCGCACGATGTGGTAGTGAACGCCAGCTTTGCTTTTTTTTGCCTTGAAGTAGTACACTTGTCCAGCCTCTATACAGTGGCTTGGGCCAATATCATTATAGGCTAAGAACTGTTTTAGCGAAACATCACCTGCTCGTGCGAGTGATGCTAAGCTATCGCCTGCCTGGGCAATAACGCCTGCTATACCATTGAATTTGGTTAGCATAAGGCCATGCTTACCTGCTGAGGTAGTCACTACAGGAAAAGTCACTGCCTTATTCCAGTATTTGGAGTAGTCTATCTTGTACCTAGCTAATGTGCTTTGTATACCTACTGCATCTGTGCTAGCATACTGCTGGTGCGTCATAGGGATGATCACAGCGCAAGTTGCATCTTCAGGAACCCTCAGCGGCTTAAGCCATTTGTTATATATACGCAGCATTTGCTGGTTTACACCAAACTGCTGACTTATCTCACGCAGTGTTTTACCCTGGCAATCATTGCATTCATATAAGCAAAGCTCAGGATGTTGCTCTTTACCTACAGCATCTTCGAAGACAAGCTTATGAGCCAAAAAATGATGGATGTACCAATGGGTATCTTGGTCTACCTTCATAGTCTTAGCACCGAAATACCGCTTATCAGTAAATGGTTGCGCACCTGTTCTACCCAGATAATAGGCTAGTAAAGCATATACCCAGTTATGAAAATAGCTATTATGACTTTTGATATACCTTGCAGCTCCCCTAGTAGCTGCAGCAATGTGCATCCTTTCATCGATATAGCGATCTATCCGTAAGCCTACTTCTGCAGCACTAGCACTTTTTATTTGCCAAAACCCTACTGCATTAGATGTAGAAATTTCATCAGCTACTAAGCTGCTTTCTTGTATGGCTAGGTACTTGAAGTCTTCTGGTAAACCCTCTTCTCTTATTACCCTTTCTATGATAGGCATGAGCAGGTTCACCCGATCAAAGATGATTTTGTAGTGCTTAGTGCTTCGGACTAGGCAGTGTACTTTCTTCTGTATCTGCTCCTTAGCTTCTTTGGTGATCTGCAGTTGCATATCTGCAAACCGGATCCTAGTGGGCACGCATGGTTCTTGGACATCAGCTCTTACCTGTAGGACTATCATACAGGCAGTAAAAAAAATGAATCTATGCAGCTTCATTTTTTTCTTAAGACCATGAGCCCATCTCTAATAGGAAGCAATACATTCTCTACACGAGGGTCGTGATGGACTTTGGTATTGAAATCTATGATTGCTTGTGTTTGCTTATCTATGGCTTGGCCTTCTTGGTGCACTACCTTGCCTCTCCAGAGTACATTGTCTGCTAGGATGAACCCACCTGTCCTTACTTGCTCCAGTACTAAATCGTAATAATGGGTATAGTTTTTCTTGTCAGCATCAATGAATACCAAGTCAAACTCTTCATCGAGCTGGGGGATGATATCCAGTGCTTGGCCAATGAGATATTGCACTTGGTGTTCGATACCTGCCTGGGCAAAATAGCCTCTTACGCTAGCTGCTAAGGCAGCATTGTTATCAATCGTATATAAGATACCTGTCTCCTGGAGGCCTTCAGCTAAGCATATGGCTGAGTAGCCTGTATAGGTACCGATTTCAAGAACCCTAGCTGGCTGGATCATTTGCGACAAGGCAGCTAGCACGCGTCCTTGAAGATGCCCCGAGAGCATTCTCGGCATTGGAACGTGAGTTTGGGTCTCTCGGTTGATTTGTGCTAGCAGAGGAGGTTCTGCTTGGGTATAGGTTGCTGCGTAGGCTTGTATGGTACTATAGTAGCAATTCATATTATCATCTTGGTGCAAAGGTCAACATAAGCCTCATTACTCAATGCTAAGTTCATTAGGTAATTATTCGCTTCCATGTAATGGCCCTGATTTTTCATGGGGATCAGTAAATCTTTTGTTCAGCAGGATCATACCCTGAACTTTATCTAGCAGAAAAGTTGGAATATTCGAATATCCCTTACCAAGGTCAATAGGTGAAATAGCTGCTCTACCTATTAGCGCACGTCCTTCTTTGCCTGTACGGTTTTCTGTCAAAAGATGTCAGCTTATATGTGAGACTTTGGAATGTAAAATAGCTATTTAGCGTATAAAAAGCTAGTATTTTCTACTTGTTAAGATCCGACTAAGTAGGCCATTATAAAACTCACAAAAATCGTTGTTTATAAACTTTAAGTAGGGGGTATTAGCCTCGTTTGCGACGGTCTCAATATCTTTTAATAGTAGTCTACAGGCAGTAAATACTTTAAGGCACGATCTTTAAAGTTACTATACACTATTAGCTGGCGGTTAGCTTTGGAGAAAGCAAGACTAACCTCATGGCTATTACGCAGCGGAGCGTCATGGATAGCCTTACCCCTACTATCATAGATATAGGTACAGTGCTGGCCTCGATCTGTCATAACATAAAACTTATAATCTTCGAAATCGTAATACTGACACAATAATGCCTGCTCAGCTTCATGGTCTTTTTCAAAGCAAAAGTTACCTTTCTCATCTAGTATGGCAAACTTATCTAAGCCTTGTCGCATGATGGCATAGGTATGACCTGCGACTACATCAGGGCACAAGGAAAACTGCATAGTGGACTCTGGCTTATCTAGCTGTATGCTGTTTTGGATTAGTCCTTCTAAGCTGCAGCAGTTGAGCTTGCCTTCATCTGTGAGCGTGATGAGGCTAGTACTAGCAGCTGTATTGCCTTTTTTTACTACCAATGGATTATGAATGGTTTCTTCTAGATCAATAGGGAAGCCTGGATAAGCCTGCCCCTTTCTGTTTAAGGCTTGTAAATTGCCATTCTCTTGCAGAGCAAGCAAATAATCACGGTTGATACGTATATGAAAAGGCGTAGCGGCAAAAGGGCTATGCAAAGCCTTAGGATTCCATCCTGGTAAAGGCCTATAGCGCTTATCCCTCAAGTAAATATTCCCGTGGGTATCAGCTATCAAGAAACGGTAGTGCTTATCCTCTGCATAGTCAACCACATTAAGCCATGATATCCTTCCTAGTCCAGGTAGTTTTTGTGGATAACTTGCTACTTGTTGGCCATTGCGGTCTATAAGATGAAGCGTATCTCGAGTAGCCCATAAATACTGAATCTTATTGTTCTTGTAATAGTCGACAGCAAAAATATCTGTTAGAATAGGTCCTTCCAAAGCCTTTTTCCAGATAAGCTTACCTGCAGCATCCAAGAAGTATACCTGATACAGTGCATCTTGTAATAATGTATGCAAGGCTTCATTCTTGTGCGTCTTGACTACAAAAGGCTTGCTAATGATTGGTGCTTCTGCTTGGAAGTATTGTAAAGCATCTATAGAATCTTTGCTGGGGGGTGACTGAGGTTGCTCCTCTTTCCTATGCTGTAATAACAAACTCAGGTAGCATGAACTTGTATCCTGCTCTTCGTACACGAGCTGCAGGCTAGCTTGCGCAAAGCACTGCAGCGCTGCAGCATGTCTTTCAAACAGGGATTTCCAAGCAGGCTTGAGTGCATGTATGGTTGGGGACCAGGCTTGCTGGGTATTGACAAACAGACTAAAATGGGCTTGCTCCAATGTACTATCTAGGAAACTCCGTTGGTGAGCTGTATTCGCCCAAGTCTTTCCTTGCATATACTGCTTTTCTAGCGTTTCCAACGCTGTGCTACTATTGGCTAAGATGATGCAATTATCTAGCATAGTCAGAAAATGTGGCTGGAAGGAAGGAAAGAGGTTGCCTGGTAGCCAATGGCAGAACACATCAGGCTTCACTGGATAAACCGCAGCTAGCTGGCTAGACTGTCGAGTCAAGGGCTTGGCAAGGAGCTGAAACTCCTCTAGCACGGCCATCCATGCTTCCCTATGCTTTACTTGGATGAATAGCAACTGCTCCATTTGTTCTTTTCCCATGGTACAAAGCCCTATTTCTCCCTTCAACAGCGCATCAAGCGCAGTAGCCAGTGAGTTAGAAGTTAGTTCTTGCTCTGCTGAGCCACTTGGCTGATGTAGCTTCCTATATTGCTGAAACGCTGAAGCAAATTCTCTAGCATCTCTGAAAGTAAAGTGCTGCAAAAAGGCTGTACACTGTGGTATATATGGTGCTAGTGTAAATGCCCCACACGTCTGCCCAGCCAGTGTTTGCACAAAGTTCAGTTGTGCCGTATCTGAGCTAGTAGCAAATCCATTGAGTAACAGATGATGGTTAGTAAGCTTGAGTTCTAATTGGCTGCTTGGTGCAAAGACACCCAGCGTAGGATCAATTGAGTGGACAAAGTCACTCTTAAAAAAAATCCGCAAGAGCTGTGGAAGTTTACTAAAGTTTACATAAATACTACCCTGTTTACTAAGTACTTTCTTGAAGCACAAGAAAGATACTCGGTTTTTGTGCTTCAAGCCTCGAACTACATCCTCTATCAGCAGCGAAGAAAAGCTGGCAATGATGTAGTGGCCCTGTTTAATAAGGTACAGCTGTTTGGTCGAGGTATAGCTACTGAGTACTGTAATAGTGTAGCCCGCATATTTTCTCTCTTCTATCTGGCAGATATTATACTGCTTAACCTTTTCTAGAAGCTGTAGCAGGAGCGCTTGCGTGCCAGTCTCATGCGTATTGAAATAGAAAATATAGTCTGCTGCTCCTTCTCTTAGCCCATGTATAGAAGCAACAAGAGGGAGCTCATTCAAAGCTTCTTTATCTGTGCCTAGGTCTTCAAGAAAATTTAGTCCTTCTTGTATAGCTATAAAGAACGGCAAGTGACTCAAATCCTGGGCTATAGCAGTCTGCTGAAATGTCGCCCATTGTTTACCTGCAGCATCTACTTCATATACCAAAGCTGCACTTTGGGGAATGTATGGAATAGCTACTGAAGTTTGTATCTCGCTGCGCCAACTCGTGTAATAGCGATAGGCAATACTAGCTAGTGCTAATATGCATACGAGTAAGGCTGATGCTAGTCTTTTCAAGTTTTGTGTGTATTAAAGCGTGTACAGACAAATGTACACAGCTTACCAGGCACATTCAAAGGTCCACTACCGTATATATCTAGAGTTTTAGGTGTACAACTAGGAATACGCTGTGCGAGATGTCTAGTGCTGCTATAGCATTAAGAGCTCTTAGCATACCAGCAGGGAAGGGTAATGTTTAAGCACATATACTCCGCAAAGGATACCAGTTCTACTCCTACTGATTTAGTACAGCAAGGCACAGCTTCTTGAGTTCTTTTACTACTTGCGTGAGTCCTAAGTGGCTAGCTATTGGCACAAAAAACTGGAGTGTTTCCTCAGCAATGTGCTTCTGCTTAGTTAGTGATGAATGTCCCTGAATCGTGCGCATATTATGCATACGGTCAGCTAATTTTACATACAGCACGCGATCGTCATCTCCTTCAAGGAGCTGCTGAATGTTTTCATGAGCAGACAGCTTTACCTTATAGAGCGTTTTTAGATTACTGGCTAAATGTGTCACTCCATCTACAATGCGCTGCACGGTGGGATTAAACATGAGTCCTATTTGCGCCAGTGATACCTCGGTATCTTCTACAAGGTCATGGAGCAGTGCACTGATGATCGCGTCTTCATCCTGAGTATAATCCAGTACTATTTGCGCTACTGCAATAGGGTGTAAGTAGAAAGGCTCGCCTGACTTACGCTTAACAGGGCCATGATATTGCTTAATCAGCCTGATAGCTTTATGCACTACAGCTAAGTCAGCGGTTGTTCTACTACTGATCGCCTCCAAAAGCCCTGTCTCTTGCTCAGCAGCCCCTGGATAGCTTTCATCTGAGCCGAGGTGCTCAACACCTACTTCCATCTCAGGTATATCCATGGTTTTAGGACGAACTTCCCTTATGGATATAGGTATTACATAGATTTGGGTAATAGATCCAGCAATAATGTTCAAGGATATATAGCCATAATGAGCTGCTACAATATGCTGATTGTTGCTTAGGGACAATTCTTCCTTGGCCTGTGGAATCCACAGGCTCGGCTGATCTACCTTACCCAGGTACAGGGCATCGGAGTGGGGTAGCTCATCTGCAGTAGTAATGGTAATCTGTAGTGCTGCCACTTTTTTGATGTAATCTTTCACTGAATTAATAGGATAGCCTAGTGTCGTATCTTCTATCCCTAGTAAGATAGGTTGATGATTTGTATGCTTTTTCTGTGCATATAAGATGGCATTGACAATAAGTTGTTTGATCTTAGCTACGTCACACTCAACATTTTGGCTTCGGGAGTGGCTTTGAATAATAACTTGAGGTATGGAGGCGATTGCTTGCACTTTGAGCATCGCCAGTGCTTCCTGTAATAACGTATCTAGGCTGGTATTAGCGACTTCTAGTCGCAGGTAAGCTGTTGTTCGGTGGGCAAGAATTTGGAGATAGCTCATAGCTGGCTCGACCCGATCCCGTAAGCTTCTGAGCGTTTGCGTGAAGGATGGAGATAGGCTAAGATCCAACGCTTTAGCTTGCTCCTCTAGCTGCTGGCTAACCTTAGCTATATGAGTCAATTCTTCTATCCCTTCCTCATTCAGTGCTTTTACAAACCGCTCTTCATGTTGCAGGGCTTTGATGAGCTGCTTAGTCGTTTCTTCGTGGCTGGATATGAGACCCTCATGCTTATGCTCTATACGTATCTTAGCTTGTTTGAACCTAACAAGTGCAACTAGAAAGCTGATGAACAGGGGTATTCCATAGATGACCCTGAACTGGAGTGCATCAGACACACCCAGCAAAGGAACTGAACCTGCATATAGTTTAAAGGCCCCTAAAGCCAGTAGGAGGCCACTGGTAAGTAGCAATAGCATAAGTGGCCAATAGAGGAGTAAGGCAGCCATGACCAGGTTCAGCATAAAAATCATGACTTGTACTTGGTGAAAGCCACTCATGAAAACGAGTACGCCGCCTACTACAAAGAGGATATATCCGATACCCAGGGGCCAAGCAAAAGCAATGAAGCGCTTGCTTTTAAAAGTAGGTGGCCAAGCCGGATAGGTGATAAAAGCAGCCGAAGCGATGAGCACAGAATGGGCAATGTGATCATAGAGCTTCTGGTAAGCAGTGACTATTGGCTCTGGTATGGTAAAAAATGAAGCATAAGTAGCGCCTATTACGTATAGGCCAAATAATGAGAAGAGGCCTTCTTTAGTAGGCAGATTCTTTTTCAGGTAAGCATATGGCCTAGGGTGTTTAATAGCTCTAATCAAAGCTTTCCAAGTATCCCGACGTGCTTGCCTAGCAGCTAGGAGGGGACCTGGCTCTTTGATGCCTATCCAGCCACCCTTCTCTCCAAATAGGTAATGACTCCCCATAAGAAAGGCAAGGCTCGCGACCATGCCAGGGATGATATTATTGATACCTGTATAAGCAAAGTACCTACCCCAAGATACTACTGCGATGCAGCCTGCTGCCATGCCTATCAGGACTGCTTTTGCACTACTACGAAAACCAAAGATGGCTAGTAGTAGGGGTACACTGACGAAGGGCATATAGAAGCTCCCAGAAAGTAAAATAAGTTCTAGTAAATCTGTAGTGTGCAATGCTAATAGTAGCGCAATACTACCTAAACAAAAGGAGAATATCCTGACGATAAAGATTGGTTCTTCAAAGGAAGGCTTCAAGGGCTTGATGATATCATGGACAGCTAGTACAGCAGATGTATTTAGTTCAGAATCGGCTGTAGACATAGACATGGCCGTGATACCCAAAGCAATGAAGCCTTTGAGTCCTGGATATGCATAATGCTCAATGATATAACTAACCAACTTTCCAGGCTCCAGACTAGGGTTATCAGCTAGTAATAAAATGGCGATCCAAGTTACTGCCATGAGCATAAGCAAATCGATTCCCGTTGCATAGGTAAAAGAGCTTCTAACTTGTTTGAGATCACGAGCCATAGCCACCCGCTGAAATAGAGATGGTGCTAGACCAGGGATTGCAAAGCAAATCAATAATCCTAGAGAAGACATAAACTGAGGATTCCAGCCTACTTCCCGCAAGCTAAATATTGGGTTGGTGGTCAATGTTAATACAACCTGGCCAGGATCTCTTAGGTTATTCCAAACTATCAATGCCAGAATGGGAATAAAGATGCTGAAGGTAATAAACTGGAATACATCTGTAAGGGTAACAGAGCGAATACCTCCAAAAGCTGAGTAAAGGATAACAATTGCAGCTGCAGCCATAGTGACTTCTGGGCCCTGAAAACCTAATAGTAAGGTCAGCATTTTGCCAATGATTTGGAATTGGATAGCTATCCCTCCTATTGAAGTAGCTATGCTACTAATGGCAGTAAGGATACGTACTGCTTTACCATATAGATCTCCTATGGCTTCAGCTACAGAGAGGTTATTTAAGAACTCTCCCATAC
>JBCCHM010000022.1:0-8810 GCA_039028755.1 Bacteroidota bacterium
TGCCTGCTTCCCCGGAAGTACCGGCAGGTTTGTCCAAAGAGGAGTACCGTCCGTATGCTGCCGACTGGGGGGTACTCAGCAAGTGGGCCGAAGCATCGAGCTGGATTGCATCTATATAGCTCAGCAATAATGCTAGGCTTTCTTGGGCAGGCAAGTTATAGTTATCATTTTGCAGCTGCATCATGGCCTTTTCATCTATCTTTTTCATTTGACTTAGGACCTGATTGACCCTTCTACTACGGTAACACTCCTCATAAAATTGGAAGTAATAGTAAGGATAGTCCTTGCCAGTAGCACGCTCATTGGCTGAGCTTACATAGCCATGCTTAGGATTGACATTTTTAGGGCGATGTGCCTTAGGAATAAAGCCCTGCCACGCATAAGCAGCTGTGTTTCCAGGCATAATAAATCGGCCTTGATCTTTCCATCTAGCAGGGAACTGCCCAGCTATTTCTATAGCAATGTCATTCTGGATAGAAGCAAAGGCAAAGTTCTGAGCTGGTATATGGTAATGTTGTAAAGCATGCTCAAAGTCCTTCAAATTTTGGGCCCTATTTAGTAGGTAAAAGGTGAGTAACTCATTGCCAGGTTGATGCCCTGTCCATTTCATGGCTAGGTTACTCCGTTTGTACCGATCTGGGAAGCTATCATCATACACAATCGGCCCTAAGTGTGTATATATTACCGTATCATAAAAACTTGCACTATTTTTTATTTTAATTTCTTCTACGATGGACTGTGATTTTAGCAGCAAGTTATCATAATGATACTCTGTTCTAGTATCATCTTTAAAATCAATGAGATACCAATCTCTTACAGTCCATGCAGCATTAGTCATACCCCAAGCAATAGCCTCATTAAACCCAATAGTTACGCCAGGAACACCTGGTATAGTAATGCCTGCGACATTGACCGTGGGTGATTGTAAATGCACGCCATAGCAAATAGCGGGCAAATGTAGCGCAAGGTGCGGATCACTAGCCAGATAGGGGGATCCATTGCATGTTTTTTTACCAGCTACGGCCCAGTTGTTGCTGCCATTAGTAGGATTTGATTGTGCTAGGTTTATCTGACCTATTGGTGATGGAATAGTCAATGGTGCTGCTTTGATAGGAATAGGATGAAAATTCCAAGGTGTATTTTTAGGAATCACTGGCTCTTGATCAGTAAAATATGCTGGATAGAGGAAGTCAAACTTTGCTTTACCCAGACACTGAAATGCATGGGTATTTTCAAAGCTTTCATCATAGCCACAGAGCTGGTCAGCCATTTTTAAGAATACTAAGGCAATCTTCAGCGGTGTCCAAGGCTCAGGTCTATAGTTGAGTAGCTTATATTCTATAGGTAGATCTCTGTAGCCTAGCGATGCAATGTAGGCATTAACTCCTGCTGTATAGGCCTGGGCTAGGTCCCAGAGCATACTATCCGCTTCTACCTGTTTTAGTACATTCTTAGCAGCATATAGGATCCCCTTTCTACGCTGCAGTCGATCAAAGTTAATAGCCTGAGGTCCTATGATCTCTGACATCCTACCTGCTGCTGCATGAGTCTGAAACTCCATTTGCCAGAGTCGATGCAAAGCTGTGACATAGCCCTGGGCAAAGTATAAATCCGTGTCATTTTGCGCCTGGATATGAGGAAGCAAGTGCTCGTCAAAATAAATGATAACTGAGTCCTGTAGTCCTGGCAGGGATAATTGTGGTGGAAGGTTGATGGGTTGTGCTTCTGCATTCTGCCAAAAGCCCTGAAAAGGATCTAGTAGCTTTGCTAAAGGTGGAAGCTTGCTGATGCTGACGTTGAGGAGCGTAGTGATTATTATCGTAAGGCTAATTAAAAGGTAGGTACTTATTTTTTTCATAAGTGTTCAATTGAACAGCTAAGCCAATGAAACAAGCTTTGTTTAGGTAGACACGACTAAGTTACTTAGTCAATCCATAAATAATTCTTTATAGGTTTATTAAGTACAAATTTCCTAGAAAATAGACCTAGAATCTTTGAGGCTGAACAGCACGGGAGATATACGCAAAACAAGGCTATCTCCCGCTAAAAGCTCATTCAGGCTATCTCCCAGCTACTTTTCAGTTAGTTACTGCTCAGTCTATGAGCCTATTTCAGGGGCCCTGTGGCTCGCCTCTACGCTGGGCGGTCTACGACGTAACTTGTGTTTACGGCCAGCATGAGCACGCTTATCTGGGCAACTACCTGATAATATTACCTTACCCTCCCCTAATTTATTATGCCTCTATAACCACGATCTACTATTACTCGAGCAAATTTTTTAACAAACATCCTATTTAACAAACCCCGGGCCACAGGCAAAGTCTTGCTTATGAAGGATTACCTGTAAAATTATCAGCCCTGGCTACCATATGACTACTCTAATTTTGATGCCTTTGATGGTAGCAGTTGTGTTCTTCTAGGCTAGCTGGAGCCCTGGTGCAGGACAAACGGCAATGAGTACTAACATGCGCTCCAGACTACAAGTATAACAAAAAAATTACTAAACTCATTCTTAGCAATCCCGCCATAGCTTAAAATCCTGCCTCGCTTGCTTGATCGTAGTGCTCTCACATCCACGAACAGATAGCTCTAACCTAGCGGGGAGACACAATAAAGTAGAGTCATTACCCTGGGTATGTTGTCGGATAGGTCAGAGCCGTTGGGTGTATACCGTAGGAATATCCCTCTGGCTCATTACCCCTAAGAACTGTGCGTGATAGTTACCCATCACACGGCTCAAGCAGCCCCTGTAGGACCAATAGCATAGCTAGCTAATCCTCTTCTTGTATTAGTCCCATCTTATGACACTCTTGCTAAGTCCATTGATCTAATAACATTACGTTGACCTTCGAGGCCTATATTATTCGTCTTCTCTGTTATCTTTTCTTACTTTCGCCACCGGTCCTAAGGCTGCCAGCTTTCGCTTGCGGCAAAGTTTGCATCTTTATCTAGTCGACCCTTAATAACGCTAGCTGGGTTTATCAAGCATAAGCTTCCTAGAAGACAGCCTGAGTAGTCTTGGCACTGTGCAGTATAGCCAATACAAAATAAGGCTTATTTTCCATAGTAGCACTCTAAACGTTGAGCTCTATACCAGCTAAAAGCTCATTCTCCCTACCTCCCACGCTACCCTTCAGGTAGGTCCGACTCAGTCTTCCTGCGGCTAGCGTCCTGAGTTTCTTCAAGGCTTTGCTTGCTTTCTTGACTTACCCTAGCTGATGCGCGTGATGCTAGGCATAGCAGCGTTTCTGCACCATATACCCGGTAGCTTCCTCAGCTGTACACCTGCTCGCTGGGCAAGGATATTATAGCGCTTTATAGCTCTTTTGCAGAGCTTGGAGCTGGATAGGCGATGCTCTCCTCTTGTACTAGCTACGCTGTAAGAGGGTTATGCCAATCATCTTTCTTAAATGCTGGCTAGGAATACCTGCTATGCCTATTTAGAAGGCCTGATACGAGAAATACTAAAAGCCTTTAATCCTTGGGGTGTAAGAGCGATAATCATCCCTATAGACAATGCTGTCAGACTTAATTTTAAGGATCCCCTCTTGGGGGTGTCAATTAAACAAAGCTCCTTACAGACTCAATTTAGCCTGTCACTGCTGTAGCAACGAAGCCACAAAGGCGTGTCTATCAAAAACCTGGAGATCTGCTGCTTGCTCACCCACGCCTATATACTTTACTGGCACTTGGAGCTGATCCGTAATACCAATCACCACTCCTCCTTTGGCTGTCCCATCTAGCTTAGTGATAGCCAATGCCGTCACTGCTGTAGCCTCAGTAAATACCCTAGCTTGTGTAAAAGCATTTTGGCCTGTACTAGCGTCTAACACTAGCAGTACTTCCTGCGGCGCCGCAGGAAGTAGCTTTCCTATTGTCCGTCTAATCTTAGCTAGCTCATGCATCAAATTAGCTTTAGTATGTAACCTACCCGCTGTATCAATCAGTACTACATCAGCCTTTGTATGTATACCTTCTTGCACAGCATCATAAGCCACAGCAGCTGGATCAGTGTGCATACCACGTGTTACTACTGGTACACCTATACGCTTGCTCCACTGCTTGAGCTGGTCTACTGCAGCAGCTCTAAAAGTGTCTGAAGCTCCTAAAATGACTTGCTGGCCAGCTTGCTTGTAATGGGCTGCTAGCTTGCCAATCGTTGTAGTTTTACCTACCCCATTTACACCTACTACCAGGATCACATGAGGTGATCCTGGTATAGTATGCTTAACATTAGGTATACTAAGTAAGTCAGTTACTTCCTTCTGGAGTATGGTATTTAGCTCAGCAGTATTTAGGTATTTGTCACGAGCCACTCGCTTTTCTAGGCGCTCAATGATCTTAACAGTAGTCTCAATACCTACGTCAGCAGCAATTAACAACTCCTCCAGCGTATCCAGGATCTCGTCATCTACTGTAGATTTACCTACCAGGGCTTTGCTAAACTTAGACCAAAAAGAATACTTGGTTTTAGCGAGTCCTTTATCTAGTGCTTCCTTGTTCTCTTTTGAGAATAGCTTAAAAATATCCATGGTAGCAACTGTTTATTGACCTATTTCATTGGTTTGGGCGAATGTACGTTTCGGTAACGTCAGATTAGTTACGTATTTTTAAGCTAGTATGAAAGGCATTCACTGCATATTGCTGCCAATTAATCGCTTCCACTCCTCCCTCTCTTTACCAAAATATACTGTATTCAGCAAATTCTCTTCGTTAAGCAAAGCTAACTTTACTAGACCGTTGTAACATTCACAAAAATCGTTGTTGATAAGCTTTTAATAGGGGTATTAGCCTAGTTTTGCAACGATCTCGTAGTCAAGAGGCTTGTATATCGTGGCTATGGGGGCCATGTAAAAGTGGGTTTGAGTGAGATAATCTTACTAGGCAGTTGTCCAGATAGTGTTTACGCCCGTCATCAGCATAAGTTGGGCTGTAGGGGTCGTTCAGAGATAGAAGCGGTAATAGATCATCTAACTTTATTTAATAGCAAGATGAGATGTTCTTAGTAGCCTAGTAACTGACTATACATGTACGTGACGCTCTGCACGGTAGGAAGATCTTACCAAAGGTCCTGCTTCTACATACTTAAGCCCTCTCCTTAGGCCCTCTTCTTTATAGTGCTCAAACTTAGTAGGATGAACATACTCTGCTACTGCTAGGTGTGCCTTGGTAGGCTGTAAGTACTGACCTAAGGTCAAGATATCTAGCCCCTGCTCAGCCAGATCATCCATAGTCTGGTAGACTTCATCATCAGTCTCTCCTAGACCAAGCATAATACCTGACTTGGTCCTTTTACCGTACTCCTTGATGCGTCTAAGCTGCTCCAGGCTGCGTACATACTTAGCCTGAGGTCTTACCTTTCTATACAAACGCTCCACTGTCTCTGTATTATGTGACACTACTTCTTGGCCTGCATCAATCATCCGATACAGGGCTTCCCAACTCCCTTTCACGTCAGGGATCAGTGTCTCAGTAGTTGTATGCGGACAAAGCTTCTTGATTTCCCGTACTGTCTGGTACCAAATCTCTGCACCTCTGTCTTGGAGCTCATCCCTATTTACTGAGGTAATCACAGCATGCTTGACACCCATCCTCTGAATAGCGTGTGCTACACGCTTGGGTTCTTCTACATCATACTCAGTAGGTCTACCAGTAGCTACAGCGCAGAAAGTGCAACTTCTTGTACATATATTGCCCAAAATCATAAAAGTGGCAGTCCCTGCTCCCCAGCACTCGCCCATGTTAGGACAATTACCACTGGTGCAGATTGTATGGAGCTTGTGTTGATCAACAATAGCACGGACTCTATTGTATGCCTTGCCAGTAGGTACCTTCACACGTAACCACTCAGGCTTTGGGGGGGTATACTGGAGAGCTAATTGAGAAGCTATATTAGAATTAGCGCTCACAAGCGGCTTTATAGTCATACCAAATAGTATTTAGCAGGGCTAAGATACTAATTAGATCATGAAATCAGCAAGTTCTATTAACAGAAGTCGAGAATTGATCGGCTACTGCATAAGCTTGGCGAGGTTATAGCCTAATTTTATTTCTAGGCTCATATTTTTGAAAGATTTAGGTCCTTCTACTGCATTGCGTAGGCCCTGGCTGTATGCAAAACCCCAAACGAGTCCAAAGCTATTCTCATAGTCGAGTCCGACATCTATACTCACATCATAACTTGAAGCCTTCTCTCCTCCACCTACCTCTTTGAGATTAAGGGTTAAATACTTAGGGTATTTTTTTGCTCCTGCTAAGAAATAGCGCCCTCTTAGCCCTCCAAGCCAGCAACAGCGCTTTTTTTCTCCTACATAGTACCTGAACGTAACTGGTAAACTCAAATAATAGATCATGTAGTGGTAGTCATGCGAGCTAAAAAAGCCAGGTAGCTTTATTTCGTATAATAAACCGCTTTGCAAGCCTACTTGGTCAGTAAGCTTGTACTCTCCAAAAACACCCAATCCGTAGCCGTTGATAACGGGGCCAAATTTTACCTCTCCTGCACTCGTTTGATGGATATATCTACGCTGATATTTTTCTCCCTGCCCATTAGCAGTAGTAGCAAAGAAAATTAGTGTTAAGCTAAATAATAGTGTACTTTTCATACTTGATTGTATTTGATATTAACTATAAACATATAAAAACTAGGACGATACGCTCAAAGTGCATCGCTCACCAGAAAGTAGTAGCCCTTTGCTGCTACAACACAGGTCACTAATGTTATCTCAACTAACTAGTCGGTCCTTAACAAGGATTCAATACTATGTTTTACACTATAAAATGATTAGATTATCCTACGAAGTCCTATTCTACAGACTAGTAATTTGCAAGAAGCACGGTAGCTACCTTACTAAACTTTGCAAAAAGAATCATTATTTATGCTCAGTGAACAACTGAATCAACAACAGCTTGACTTGTTTCAAGCAACGCTCAACGTCATCATTTACGCAATTGACGATTGGCATACTCTTCATTACCAAAGTATCTACAACACTTCTTCATGCCAAAACTAACCTAATTCAGGCACTGTTATGGTAATATGCTCAAATTTGTACATTTATATTTGATGGCCTATCTTAGAAAATATAACATACATTTATGATCATGGCCAACCAAGAAAAAATACACCAAATAGCACTCAGCCTAGTCAAAGGAGTAGGTACTGTGCTTTGGAAAAAACTAATAGCCCAGCTTGGTTCCGCACAAGCAGTTTTCGAAAGCTCTGCTAAGAACCTGATTAATATACCAGGCAGCAGTAGGCGCTTAGCGTATGAAATTCTCAAAAAAGATACACTTCGAGTAGCAGAAGCATCATTCTTAGCTCATCAGCAAAAACAAATACAAATCATCTCCTTATGGGATAAAGCTTATCCAGAACGCCTCAAGCATATCACTCATGCTCCACCTTTACTGTATTTTCAAGGCGATACAGATCTTAATGCTGCTAAAATTATCAGTATAGTGGGTACCAGAACTGCTACTGCCTATGGTAAAAAAATCGTAGAGAAGCTTATCAACGAGCTATGTGCTTATAACGTGCTCATCGTAAGTGGGCTAGCTTATGGTATTGATATACATGCTCATAAAACAGCATTGAAGCATGGCTTACCTACCTTAGCTATATTAGCGGGAAGCTTAGATGCTATCTATCCTTCTATTCATAAAAAATTAGCCTTAGAAATGCTAACCCAAGGGGGGCTATTGAGTGAATATCCATTGCAGACCTCTGTAGAAACACATCAATTTCCTGCTCGGAATAGAATTATTGCAGGTATTGCAGACGCTGTTATTGTAGTGGAAGCTAACCATAAAAGTGGCGCTCTGATCACGGCTGACTGCGCTAATGCGTACAATAGAGAGGTATTTGCTGTCCCTGGTAGTATCTATGAATCGTACTCATCAGGCTGTAACTATTTAATCAAAACGCAGCAGGCTCATCTTGTAACAAGTGCTGCTGATATAGCGTATATAATGAACTGGCAGACAAATACGAATATGATTCAGCCTAGCAAGCACGTCTTGGAGAGAATGCCTCAGCTTACTACGGAAGAACAAGGTGCTGTGCAAGCACTCAAGAAGCTTCAAAAGGAAGTGCATATTGATGAACTAAGCTACCAGGCCAAAATACCGCTTAACCAGCTGTCTTCTGTACTGCTGCAGCTTGAGCTCAAGAATGTTGTCAAGTTTCTACCAGGCAGAAAGTTTAGGCTAGCTGCAGCCTAGCAACCTGTCTATTCTGTCATCGGATTTTATTGATTTACCTGCCCTACTGCTTTTAGACCGTTGCAAAACTTACAAAATCGTTGTTTGTAAACTTTAGGGGTATTAGTCTCGTTTTGCAACGATCTCCAGCAGGTACTAGGCAAGAAGACGGACCACATAACAGGCTTAATAATTGTTTAAACTGTTTTTTACCCTGCTGGTATGGCTCTTCTTTAGGCAAGCAGCAATGCAAGCTTGGAGTAAGTAAGGGCCTAAATGACGTCTTTCAGAGCATGCAAACAGTCATGCAAGGCAGTAGCGTATGCTTACGAAAGGCGAGAATAGCCGCTTTTGTTGTATTGTCGGAACAGTAGAGGGCCTGTGTTTAGGCTCCAGGGAAGAATCGTGATATATTATCTGTTTTTCACTTGGTACTGTCTTCGAGTTGCTACAAGCTGCTTAAGGCTTTGTTGGCTAAGCTGCAATTCTTATCTAACTGCCTGCAGTTTTTGTTAGTTAGGCCTCGAACATAATATACCTTATCATTTTTAACTGAAATTATAGACATGATTCGCATTCACGCCGACCAAAAAAAAATAAAGTTAAAA
>JBCCHM010000023.1:0-8679 GCA_039028755.1 Bacteroidota bacterium
AGGAAAACGAGGTCGAAGCGCAGTGGGTAAAACGCCTGTATTTGGAGTACTTAAGAGAGGCGGAAAGGTATAGGTAGAGCTTGTCAAAAAGTGTTCAAGGGAGGAATTATTGCCCATTATTGCAGGAAAAATACTAGAGGGCAGCACCATTCATACGGATTGTTGTCGTGCTTATGCTGTGCTTTTATAAAATGGTGTATGAACACTATAGAGAGTTCGATGGCCAAACGAATTTGCAGAGTCAAGTCCCCCATTAATGGACTAGAAATCTTCTGGAGCTATACAAAAAGCAGCCTATCTCAGTTTAAAGGTTTGAGTAGTCACACTTTTGAAGGAAACGGAGTTGAGGTTTAACAAAAGGGAAGAGGCTCTGTATCAATTCTTGATAAGAAAACTCAGAGAATAACCTCTCTAAAGTTTAACAGACCCTAAACTTTGTGAGTTTCTCAACAAATAAAAATTAGCAAGATGAAATGATACGACTTGTAGTTTATAGTAGCTTATCTAGCTGTACATAAAAGCAATCTTTCCAACAAGCCCTATAACAAACTAATTACACATGCGTCCAAGAATCGTGGCTGCTAACTGGAAAATGAATAAAACTTTTGGCGAAGGGCTGCAGCTAGCTAGAGCAGTCATCAACCAGCTGAAGCAATACCCTATGCAAGACGTACAAGTTATCCTAATTCCCCCCTTTACTCATTTGGAGGCCGTAAGTAGGCTACTGCCTACGCATAGTAACCTATATATAGGGGCCCAAAATTGCCACGAAAAGCCTGCTGGAGCTTTTACAGGGGAGATTGCTGCTGCTATGCTTCGGTCTGTAGGGGCACGCTTTGTCATCATAGGACATAGTGAGCGCAGACAATACTTTAGCGAGGATAGTGCTTTGCTAGCGAAGAAGACTACCACAGCACTTGAGCATGGGCTACGTCCTATCTTTTGTTGTGGCGAAGCCTGGCAGGCTAGGGAGAAAGAGCAACAAGTACCCTTCGTGACCCAGCAGCTTACTGAAAGCTTGTTCCATCTTACTCAAAAACAAATAGCACAAGTCATCATTGCCTATGAGCCTGTGTGGGCTATCGGTACAGGTAGAGCACCAACTCCACTACAAGTACAAGCCATGCATAAGGCTATAAGAAGTACCTTAGTTCAAAGGTATAGTTCTACCATAGCGGCAGCTATACCTATCCTGTACGGAGGGAGTTGTAGTACCCAGAACGTATCAGCCCTGTTTGCCTGCTCAGAAGTAGATGGAGGCCTGATAGGAAGAGCTTCATTACAAGCCGATGATTTTGTTACAATAATAAATTCTTTGTGTAACCAACCATAGGCCATGGCTAAGTCTATAAGAAATCGACAAGTGGCTAATATGATCCAACAGGCGTTAGGGGAAATTTTTCTCCGAGAAACACCTAGGCTGTTTGGGCGGGTGATGATTACCGTCACAGCAGTACGTATCAGTGATAATCTAGGCCTAGCTAAGGTATATCTAAGCTTTATGTTGCATGAGAGTAAGGCTGCGATACTAGAAAGCATCGAACAGCGAAAAGGAGAGATTAGGGGGTTACTGGGTAGTCGGGTAGGTAAGAAGCTGCGCAGGGTACCTGACTTACAGTTTTATATAGACGATTCGGTAGCAGAGGCTATGCAAATTAGCCAATTACTAGATGAGCTAGCTCTTCCTACTGATGAGGTTTAGATGCTATGAGCAACCCATACTTATTTAAACTTTGATGAGGTTAAAATTTATGCTTGTATATCCGAAAAGATCGATTTTGCAACAAGCTTGCCAAGTGCTTCGCGTAATCAAAATGCCACCTAATACTCATGAGCAGGGTGTTAAGACTTATCTACTGTTTGAGTCCCTTAAGAACAAGATATAATGCCACAAAAAAGAGTTGGTAAGGGACACTATCAGCTATTTGCTTACTAAACCAATAACCCACTTACTGCCATGCGCTAGTTGAATAGTTGCTTGCATTGATCTAAAACTATTGATCTAGAACTTAATAATTGCTATCTTTAATTATTGAGTACATATACTCAACGGCTATCAATAATAGCAAAGGAATCTCTTTTCATTCATAGCACGCTAAACTTAGTTAGATTTAAGTATGAATTATCTCAGTATAGACTACCTCATTATAGGGGCTTTTTTGCTCATCACCCTCATTATAGGGCTCTGGGCAGGGAGGGGTATAAAAGACATTAGGGAGTACGCCATTGCCAATAAACAATTCGGTACTGCTGCCCTTATAGCTACTTTTTTGGCTACGGACATAGCTGGAGAAAGTGTTCTGGATCTTACTGGTGAAGTAGGTAAAACAGGTATCATTCTGTCTGTTGTATTCATAGTAGGTGTAGGGATTGCCTTCATCATACAGGCGCTATTCATTGCTCCGAAGATGGTCTATTTTGACAAGTGTATTACCATGGGAGATGTGATGGGCACGCTCTATGGCGCAAATAGCAAAATCATTACTGGCCTACTGGGCTTCTTTACAGCTATCTGTATTGCTGGTATGGAAGTAACTGTATTGGGCCTCTTGTGCGAATCATTGCTGGATATTGATTATCGGTGGGGGGTAGGCTTAGGAGGCTTGATACTAGCCGTTTACTCAGCCTATGGGGGCATTAAGGCAGTTACTGTTACTGACATATTTCAACTTCTTACCCTACTCATTGTCATGCCCATGATAGTGGTTATAGCCTTACAGCACGCAGGCGGCATCAACACCATATTTACCCAAGTACCTACCGAAAAGTTACAGATAATCCACCATCCTAATTTCTCCTATTACCTGACGCTATTTTTATTCAAGGTCATCTTTCACTTCTATATGATAGATCCTGCACTCATGCAGCGACTCCTAATGGGAAAAAGCCAGCGCCAACTACGCAATCAATTTCTTACGCTCTCCGTTTTTTCTCCTGTTTTATATCTAGCGCTCATGCTGCTGGGTCTGGCTGGGCTTGTGCTCTATCCTAGCCTTGCAGGCACCCAAGTAGTTCCCCAAATTATTAATGACCTCTTGCCTGTAGGGCTTAAGGGCCTGGCCATTACAGGCCTCTTGGCAGTGACTATGTCTACTGTTGACTCCTTCTTGCATGCTACAGGCATCACCTTTGTGCACGACATCGTCAAACCACTTTGTGATAAAGGCAACCTGACTATTAACGAATTAAGATGGGTAAAGTGGGCCACTGTGTACGTCAGTCTATTTGCCATTGCCATAGGATTTGCCAAGGCTGATAATCTCTATGGCCTTCTTTTTACCTCTATAGAGTTTACAGGGCCACTGCTTGCTTTTCCTCTTTTTGGGGGCATTCTAGGGCTCAAACCAGATAAGCAGGCCTTTTATATTGCTTCGGGGGTCACTGTAGGAGCCTTCCTACTTACTAAGTTTCTATTGCCAGCAGTACAAAGCTATTTTTCAGTACTCATCAGTGTAGTAAGCAATGGTATTGTCTTTTTGGGTATCCATGCTTTGCATAACAAGGGTTTTTCCATCGTCAATCGTACAGAAGAAGTAGACTACCTAAACGACCGGACTAAAGACCCCATAGCAAAGCTTAAAGAGTGTATATCTATGCCTTGGCGCATTGCTAGCTATTCGCAAAGACGAGTAGCAAAATACGGTGCTCCCTATATGCTGTTTGGTCTCGTCTTCGCCGCTTACTACATAATCCCGGCATTCATATGGGAGCATAGAGAGCCTACAATCTGGGAGCTCATACTCTACCTACGTCTCATAGGGGCCCTGGCTTGTGGCTTGCTGTTGGTCAAAGATATATGGCCCAAGTACCTCTTGCCCTATCTGCCTGCGTTCTGGCATCTCACCTTGCTCTATTGCCTTCCTTTCACCAGCACATTGATGTTGCTGCTCACCCAAGGGAGTGTAGAGTGGCTGATTAATGTAGCTATCACCATTATGTTTCTTATTGTGCTGGTAGACTGGGTGGGTTTTTTGCTCTTAACTGCGCTGGGAGTTGGCTTAGCGTGTTTGTTTTACACCCAGGTAGTAGGCCCCACCAACCTACAGCTGGACTTTAGTACTAGCTATCTGCTGTTCTATCAAGGTATCTTTGCTACCCTCATCGGCTTACTCCTTGCATGCAGAAAACAAAAAATTTTTGATACGTTAGCTCGTCGTACTGAAGCGTTGACTATTGACAACCAAATAACAAAAAAAGAACTCTTAGAGGCTACTGAAGACAGAATACGACTTTCCAAGGTACTGAAAAAAGCAAGAGTAGAAGACTTGGTAGGCATAGCCCAACAAAGTAAAGAGCTCTTGGAAACAAGTAAACTAGATAGTCCAGAGGCTATCACAAGGTCACTAGAGCAGCTCTACAAAAGGCTGAGCGCTACTGCTATACATGTGGATAAACTTGATCACCGAGCCACATACTACCTGAAATTGGAGGATGTAAAGACCCTATCGCTTGAGCAGCTCTTGCAAGCAGTGCAAGAAAGACTAGAAGCTAAGGGCTTAAGCAAGGGCATTAAGCTGAAAAAGGCGACACAACATCAGGAGCTGCAGTGTGATGAAGCTAAGATTCAGCACTTACTGGTGAATAGCATCTCCTTTATTCGAGCAGTGGGTGGAGAAGAGGTACCTGTCTTACTAGCGCTGGAAGATACGCAGCTAGGTTATAGGCTGAATTCAGTAACACCAGGCTACACCAAGCAGGTAGCTGCCTTGCGGATCACTATTACTACAGAGGAAACGCCACCTACCCTAAAAGAGTGCTACCTAGCTCAAATGAATGAAGATACTTACTCCATGCCTGAGACCACTATAGACTTACCTCTAATAGCCAATGAGCGTATCCTGAAGGCCCACTATGGATATAGCAGTACTATATCTGATAGTAAAGCATTTACACAACTCTATATAATTCCTGTAAAACTCCGAGAAGTACGACCCAAGGACATGGATTTGCCAGCTATGGAGCTAGGGGCGGAACTTACCCGTGCCGATGATACTTATCCAGGAGCGCAAGAGCAAGAAGCCGCCTTTCTCCAAGCCGTGCAGGAGCACACCCAGGCTGACCTGGAGCTTGTACGTAAGTCCATTGAGCTAATCAAGCAGTATCATGGATCAGCCCGTCGTCAGTCAGGCGAACCCTTCTACCTACATCCTTTAGCTGTGGCGCATATTGTGCTAGACTATAATCAGGATGAGGCCACGGTGCTAGGCGCTCTGCTGCATGATATAGTAGAAGATACAGCACTCACGATAGATCAGGTAGAGATACGTTTTAACAAGGAAGTAAGGAATATTGTGGACGGAGTGACGCACCTTGATAGCTATAAGGGGACTTTCTATAAAGTAAAGCTCTCCCCCCATGAAAACATCCGTATGCTCTTAGAGGTAGTGGACAAGCGGGCGCTATATGTCAAGATAGCTGATCGTACGCACAATATGCGTACGATCCAGCATAAGCCTTACGAGAGTCAGCGCAGGGCTGCCGAGGAGACATTGCTATTTTTTGTTCCTTTGGCTGAGAAGCTAGAACTATATAAGGCTGCTCAGGAGCTAAAAGAGCGAAGTTTTGAAGTATTGACCAAAATTTGAAGTATTGACCAAAAATAGAAATGAAAGATAGCTCTTATGTAGTAGGCCACTGAGCAGTAGTAGGGATTAGCTACCTGAATCCTGAACCATTGCTACGCCAGCTCTTTTGGCTTGCAGAAGTAGATCTAAATCTTGTAATCCCTGCCAGAGGCTAGCTACAAAAAAGAAGCACAAAAACTACCATAGACAACTATGCCTACCCTCACCCTAGATATTGTCATCTTTGTTGTATTCCTTGGCTTTAACCTGATCATAGGGCTAGCAGCTGGCCGTCGTGTAAAGACATTGCGTGAATATGCTGTTGGTCGTAAAAAATTTTCTGACGCTGCTCTTACCTCTACCATCTTAGCTACCTGGATTAGTGGCATATTTCTCTTCTATTCCTTAGAAAAAATTTACACTGGTGGCTTACGGTATATAATTGTGATGATGGGAGGAACAATCAGCTTAATACTTACAGGACGGGTTTTGGCTATACGTATGGGAGGATTCTTGAATGATCTCTCTGTAGCTAAAACGATGGGGGACTTGTATGGTAAAACAATACGCATCACAACCGCCATTAGTGGTGTAATTAGTGCAATAGCATGGATAGCTATCCAATTTCAAATCATTGGCAAGATGCTGACTTTATTACTGGGTTTTCAGGGTCCAGGGGTTACTATCTTCGCAGCTGCCATCGTCATTTTTTACTCAGCTTTCGGTGGTATCCGATCTGTTACCATTACAGACGTATTCCAATTTATGACCTTCAGCATTTTCATTCCTATGCTAGCACTCATAGTCTGGAACAATCTAAAAACCCCCGATCAGGTTGTACATACACTGACAGACAACCCTAATTTTAGCTTGCAGAAAGTAGTGAGTTGGGATCCTGAACTCATTTCTTCTATATGTATGATGCTCTTTTTTGGAATTCCTAGTTTAAGTACTCCTATGTTCCAGCGGATAGTTATGGCTAGTAGCATTCAGCAAATCAAGCGTTCTTTTACATATGCAGCAGGAATCAGATTACTTATGATTATGGCAGTAGCTTGGATCTCTATTCTATTACTAGCTGACAATCCTAGTATAGAGCCCAGTAAATTGTTGAATTACATCATTAACCGCTATACCTATCCAGGCCTAAAAGGCCTGATTGCGGTGGGTATAACGGCACTGTCTATGTCTACAGCCGATTCCTATCTCAATACGTCTGCTGTACTAAGTGTCCATGATATTATCAAGCCCCTGAATCCCTCTTTTATAGAGAAAATATCGATCGTCAGAATATTTTCTATTTGTATAGGCATTCTGGGACTAATACTAGCACTGTACACTAAAAATATAATATACCTTGCTTTGCTCTCTGGCAGTTTTTATATGCCCATTGTAACGGTACCATTACTCCTAGCCATCTTTGGATTCCGCAGTACTACCAGAGCCGTCCTGATAGGCATGGGGGCAGGCTTCATCGCAGTGGCGGTATGGCGCATCTGTTTTGCTTATACAGGTATCAACAGCGTCATTCCAGGCATGGCTGCCAACCTTATTTGCTTGATGGGCAGCCACTATCTGCTAGGCGAAAAAGGTGGTTGGCAAAAAGTAGACCCTAGCAGCCCACTCGCCCTAGCAAGAGAAGCACGAAGACAAGCCTGGAAAAGACGCATCAAAACAATCAGAAGGTTTAAACTCTATCTCTACTTACAACAAAATCTCCCTAATAAAGATTATTTCTATTTCTTTTTTGGCCTCTATACCATCGCTGCTACTTATGCTGCCTTCTACACCATTGGAGAGGCGCAAACAAAAATTTATCAAGACATCTATGAAGCTATATACCATACAGTCCTCTTCGCTACTACGGCCTTCTTGACCTTCCCTATATGGCCACCCACGGTCAAAAAACAACAATTCATCGCCTTCTTCTGGCCTCTAGGTATCTGTGGTATTCTATTTTTTGCAGGAACGCTCCTCGTGATCATGAGCCACTTCCATATCATGCAGGTAATGATTTTAATGATCAACCTGTTGATGGCCTTATTATTACTTCGCTGGCCATTGGCCTTAATACTGGCCTCTAGCGGCATAGTGGGTGCTGTCATCTTCTTCAAACAGTATACAGGGTTGCCAACCCTACCTGGAGACTTTGGCTCATTACAGTTTAGGGTTATCTATGGCCTATTATTATTCAGCAGTTTTTTGATTGCCCTCTTCAAGCACAAACAAGCTACTGAAAAACTAAAAGCAAAAAATGTATCCCTGACAAACACCAACCAAGAAACAACCCATGAACTCTTAACCTTCTCTCAGGATCAGGCCAAATTTATCAAGACTTTTCGCGAATCAGGCGCACTTGGCTTGAACAAGCTAGTAGCCTTAAGCAAAAGAATTGTACAAAAGACTAAAGAATTAAATCTATCCAAGGAGCTAATCCAAGACATTACGCAACTTCATGAAAAATTAACCCCCATTGCCCTCCATCTAGATAAGTTAGACCACCGGGCAACAGGCTATCTACGCCTAGAGGTAACTACCATTAAACTCGATACATTACTAGAAGCAGTAGAAGACAAGCTACATGTGCAAGGATTAGCCAAGTACATCAGCTGGAGGAGGATCACCAAACATAAGGAAGTGCAGTGTGACGTAGGGAAGATAGCGTCTGTATTGGTCAATAGTATCTCCTTTATCAGGAACGTTGCTAGCAAAGAGAGACCTATCTTACTAGCGCTGGAAGATACACAGCTAGGCTACCCCATTAGCACAGTAGAACCAGACTATACGAAAAAGATATCTGCCCTGCGCATCACCCTGACGACAGCACGTACACTGCCTATATTAGAGGAGTTATACTTAGCTCAAATGGGTGAAGAAATTTTACCTACCCCTGAAACTACTACAGACCTACCACTAGTAACCAATGAGCGCATTATCAGGGCACACTACGGATATAATAATACCCTAGCTAATGGTAACGAACTTACTCAAATCTATGCCATACCCATCAAACTCAGGGAAGTACGTTCCAAGGACATGGACTCACCTGCCATGGAGCTAGGGGCTGAAATCGTGCGGGCCGATGATACTTACCCAGGAGCGCAAGAGCAAGAAG
>JBCCHM010000024.1:0-8638 GCA_039028755.1 Bacteroidota bacterium
CTTACCTAATAAAGAGACCTCTGGAGATGGGGTCAGATCTTCCTTTTCAGCTCAAAATGTTTGCCTAGGTATACCCGACGTACTTGTTCATCCTCAGCTAGTTCCTCAGCAGTGCCTGACTTGAGTAGGCTACCCGCAAACATCAGGTAAGCACGGTCAGTAATAGAAAGGGTTTCATTGACGTTATGGTCGGTGATGAGTATGCCAATATTCTTATTCTTCAACTTGGCTACAATCGTCTGGATTTCCTCTACAGCAATAGGGTCTACTCCAGCAAAAGGTTCGTCTAAGAGCAAAAATTTAGGATTGATGGCCAGAGCCCTAGCTATCTCGGTTCTCCTACGCTCTCCACCAGATAGCACCTTGCCTTGCTGTTTTCTGATATGGGTGATGCTGAACTCTTCGAGGAGTGCTTCCGTTCTTTCTTTCTGTGCTTGGGGAGGTAGGCCCGTGAGTTCTAGGATAGCCATAAGGTTTTCCTCTACTGTTAGGTTACGAAACACAGAAGCTTCTTGGGGGAGATAGCTGATGCCTCGCTGGGCTCTCCTATACATGGGTAGCGAAGTAATACACTCTTCATCTAGGTAAACTTTACCTGCATAGGGCTTAACTAGCCCTACAATCATATAGAACGTAGTTGTCTTGCCAGCGCCATTAGGGCCTAGTAGGCCTACGATCTCGCCTTGTGATACTGCTGGTGAGACGCCTCGTACTACTGCACGCTTCTTATACTGCTTAATAAGGTTTTCAGCTCTAAGTTGCATGGTATCTGAATAGTTTTAGTAAGCATTAGCTAAGCTACATCTCCTGGATGTCTTTGATGGTGAGCTGTAAGCGCTGTTCGCCTTGGTAAGTATTTTCTCCTATGGTGTAGGCAATCCTACAAGGCTTCTGGTTATGCACAAGTGGTGCATACTTGGCTAGCCCAAATCCGATAGCTTCTAGCGTATGGGTAGAGCCTTGCTGGTGCACGTATAGCTTCAGGTGATTTTCCTTAACTATACGATAGCTGCTAGCTATTACCCGGTCTGTGGCAAAGACAGCTTTCATATTTCCATTACCAAAAGGAGCCATCTGCTTGAGAATATTGTAAAATTTCAAGTTGATCGTCTCTAAAGAGAGCGGTAAATCTACTTGCTGCGTAGGAATAAGCAAGTCGTCCTGCATACTATTAGCTACTACTGCTTCAAAGCGTTGCTGGAAAGCAGCTACGTTCTCAAGCGGTAAGGTCAGCCCTGCAGCATAGGTATGTCCTCCATATTGGTCTAAAAGATCAGCGCAAGCAGCAATGGCAGCGTAGATATCATAGCCCACTACAGAGCGGGCAGAGCCTGTAGCCTTATCACCAGCAGCAGTGAGTATGACGGTAGGTCGATAGTATTGCTCAATACACCGAGAGGCTACAATGCCAATTACTCCCTTATGCCAGTCTTCTTTGAATAGTACAGTAGTCTTTGCTTGGACTAGCTGGGAACTTGCCCCAATCATACTTATAGCCTCTTCAGTAATCGTACTATCTAGGTGTTTTCTAAGGCCATTCTTTTGATCGAGGGTATAAGCTAGGGTATCAGCTGTTGTTTGGCTGCTAGCTAAAAGCAACCGTACTGCTAGGCTGCCATGATCGATCCTGCCAGCAGCATTGAGGCGGGGTCCTAGGCCGAACACCAATTGTGAGGTACTTAGAGGGGTACATAGGTTAGCTGCCTGGATGAGTGACTGGAGACCTGGCTGAGGATTTGTATTCAGCTTGTGTAGCCCATGATAGGCTAAGATTCTGTTCTCTGCTACCATAGGCACTAGGTCACAAGCGATACTGATAGCTACTAGGTCTAGGTAAGCGTATAGCGTTTCTTCAGGAAGTTGCTCTCGTAGGCTGAAGGCTTGGAGTAACTTAAACCCTACGCCACAACCAGACAGTTCTTTGAATGGATAGCTACAAGTTGGCTGCTTGGGGTCTAGTATAGCGTAGGCATCAGGCAATATATTCCCTGGTTCATGGTGGTCGCACACGATTACGTCTATGCCAGCTGCCTTGGCTTGCCTGATGGAGTCTATGGCTTTGATACCACAGTCTAGGGTGATGATCAAGTTGCAACCCGCTTGCGCAGCCCATGTCACTGCTTGTTGAGAAAGGCCATATCCTTCGGTATGGCGATCTGGGATATAAAACTTGACCTGGTCATGCAAGGCCTGTATAAATCCATAAGCTAGGGCTACTGCAGTAACGCCATCCACGTCATAATCCCCATAAATCAGGATCGATTCTTGTCTGCTGATGGCTTGTGCTAGGCGATGTACAGCCTTTTCTATGTCCTTCATAGCAAAAGGGTCGTTCAGGTCAGCTAATGACGGTCTGAAGTAAGCCTTGGCTTGTTCGAAGTTGGTGATTCCTTTTTGTACGAGTAGGGAGGCAATGGAAGGTTCGACACCAATAGCAGCAGCAAGCGACGTAACTGCATCGCTCTCAGGAAGGGGTCTAAAAAGCCATCGTTTGTTCATCTGCTAGTACGCATTACTTGGTCAGAAATAGGAAAATATATAGCTCTAAGCAAGAAGTAGGCAGTGGCATAAAAGTAAGATAGCTAAAGTTCAAGCTCAGTCCTAATGAGCTATTCCTCTAGCTTATAGTAGCGCTTCTAGCCTACTGGCATGTTTACGGGCTTCTCTATAAAGGGCAGCTTGAGGATATTGTTGTATGATTCGTTGGTAGCAATGTAGGGCTGCTTGGTAATCCTGATTAGCTTCATAGGCCAGGGCAGCTTTTGCTAGGTACGTAGGTGTAAAAGACTCATTAGGCTTGTAGTCAGCAGCTTTTAGGTAATAGGTAGTGGCTTTTGCATGGGCCTGCTGCTCAGTGAGTGCATCGCCTATCAGTGCCCAGGCACGGGCTTGTAATAAGAAATCAGCAGCCTTAAACTGCTTGAGGTGCTTGATAGCTGCCTCATAGTCTTGCTGGTGCATATAGCATACCCCCGCATAGAAATGCGCTAAGTTGGCAGCCTTAGTCATGCTATACTCGTTGATGATGTCTAGAAACCCAGCATAGGTTCCATCGCCTTGTAAGGCTTGCTCCCAGCTATCTTCTTCGAAGTAATAGGCTGCCTGGAACATTTCACTTTGCGCAGCCGTATTCTGTTGCTGCTGGTGGCGCTTCCATAGAAAGGTACTCAAAGCTATTGCTAGGGCAAATGCTGCTACAAGGTATAGCCGCCTTTGGCGGTGCTTTACATAAGCCATTGCTTGCTGTAACTTTTCTTCAGCATACTGCGTGTCTTTGGTAAGAGTTGAGCTAGAATTTTTAGACATAGTGATTTTAGTAATATATATGGGTTCGCTAATAGTCAGTTTGTAAGAAATGGGTAATCTATTTGTGTGTACACATGTTGGTAAGCTTCCTCAGGCTGAGGAAGCTTAGAAGCTTCTGCAAAGGCTACTGCTGCTGCTATCTGCTGCTTTATTTGCTCGTCTATCTGCGCTAGTTCTTGCTCATCAGCTATCTCGTTGGCTAAGATAGTAGCTCTAACCTGCTCTATAGCATCTTGCTGCCTATACTTCTCTACTTCTTCTCTGGTACGATACATAGCAGGGTCAGATATGGAGTGCCCTTTGTATCGATAGGTTTTGAACTCTAGCAAGCTAGGTAGTCCTTTTCTTGCTTTCTCAGCTGCCTCAGCTATGGCTTGATGCACCTTTTCTACTTCCATAGCTTGTACTTGCTTGGAAGGCATGTTATAAGCAGCACCTAGCTTGTAGAGTGCTGTCATGTTAGAGCTTCGCTCTACAGCGGTACCCATGGCATAGCCATTGTTTTCGATCACAAAGATGATGGGAAGCTCGTATAGCATGGCTAGGTTGAGTGCCTCATGAAAAGCGCCTTGCCTTACAGCACCATCACCCATAAAGGTGATACACAAATTGGGGGTTCTTTTGTACTTCTCAGCAAAGGCAATGCCCACACCCAAAGGAATCTGGCCTCCTACGATGGCATGGCCACCAAAGAAGTTTTTCTCTTTATCAAACATATGCATAGAACCTCCTTTACCTTTGGAGATGCCTGTGACTTTACCATACAACTCGGCCATGATGTACTTGGGGTCTGTACCTAAGGCAATAGGATGGACATGATCTCGGTAGGCTGTAATGTATTTATCCCCTTTTTTAAGGGCAGTAACAGCACCAGCTATGCAGGCCTCTTGGCCATTGTACAGGTGGCAGAACCCTCTGATCTTTTGCTGACCATATAGCTGGCCTGCTTTTTCTTCGAACTTGCGCATTAACAGCATGCGCTCGTACCAGAATAGATAGGTTTCTTTGGAATATGCTATCGAATACGCTACTTGTAGCTCGGTGATTTTTTTAGGCTTAACTAATGTTGCGGTACGAGCCATGTACTCTATTAGGTTTGCTTAGCAGATACAAAACTAACCAAAAACATTCAAACAGAATCTATGCTGCTGCAAAAAATCAGGTGCTTACATTTCAAAAACTACGCCTCTATAGTGCTAGAATTCGCAGCTCAGCTGAATTGTATAGTTGGTGCCAATGGAGCTGGTAAGACTAACCTGCTAGACGCTATCTACTATCTATCCTTGACTAAAAGTGCTTTTAACTCCATCGATGCTCAGAACATCCTACATGGTGAAGAGACCTTGGCTATACAAGGACATTTTAGTAAGGAAGACAAGGGCTATGATGTGCAGTGTGTTATTCAGCGAGATCAGGGAAAGACGTTCAAAGCCAATGGTAAGGCGTATGAAAAGCTGCGTGACCATATTGGGCGTTTTCCTGTGGTACTGACTACGCCTTATGATACTGAACTAATCCAAGGGAAAAGCGAGGTAAGGAGAAAATTTTTTGATAGTATCCTTTGCCAGCTAGATAGTACTTACCTGAGTACACTTATGCAGTACCAGCAAGTACTCAAGCAGCGCAATAGCTTGCTCAGGATGCACCAAGAAAGGGGCTGGCTAGACCAGGATTTACTGAGCTCATACGACTACCAGCTGTTGCCGCTAGGGAGAAGTATATACGAAGCTAGGAAAGCCTTTATAGCTGTGTTCTATCCTAGCTTTCAAGCGCATTATCAATACTTTGTAGCAGCGGCAGAAGAAGTGGGCCTAACTTATGAGTCTGCCGTAGCTAGTCCTGACTTTGAGCAGCAGTACTTGGACAACTTGCAGCAAGATCTGGTAGCTCAGCGTACAACTTTAGGCGTTCATAGAGACGACTTTGTATTTACCCTCAATGGCTATCCACTGAAAAAGCTAGGCTCGCAAGGACAACAAAAGTCATTTATCATTGCGCTCAGGATGGCTCAGTTTTCATATATCCACCAAGTAATGCATTGCAAGCCTTTGCTTTTGCTAGACGATGTCTTTGATAAGCTGGACGAGCAACGCATCTCGCGTTTGGTAGAATTAATGGCACAACAGCACTTTGGCCAGGTATGGATAACCGACGCAAGAGGAGCGAGAAGTGCTATGATGATGAAGCAACTAAAAGCTGATAAGGCCTTATTTAGGATTGATAGGGGTATGCTGGTAGAAGGGAATAGGCTAGCTTGACGTATGGGGGCTTGAAAGCGATGGCTATAAAGCATGGCTTTTCTTTCTATCTTCTGGAGAACTACCTTTGCGGGTAAATGCCTTATGCTATGATCATAGACAAGCAGCTACTCAGCAAGCTTACACACCTAGCTAGGTTAGAATTCGATGAGCTGGAAGAAGCAGCTATGCTCAGCGACCTCAATAAGATATACGCTTGGATAGAAAAGCTTCATGAGCTCGACACTAGCGGTGTACAGCCACTGCTAACTACGTCCTTAGAGCAGAATGTCTTGCGTGAAGATATACCACACGCACCATTAGCTCATGAAAAAGGGCTGGCTAGTGCTCCTAGTAAGGACTCGAACTACTTCAGGGTGCCTAAAGTAAAGGACTAAAGCAAATGCTAACCCCTTGGCCTATCCTCTACTAGTAAGCAAAAGGCACCTCTCATAGGCTTAGCTCAGGAAAGAAAAATTTAGCCTCTATCAAGGCAGTTTCATCAGCATCAGAGCCATGGATGGCATTGGCCGTAATAGACTTAGCAAATCGCTGGCGAATGGTTCCTGGGGCTGCTTCCGTGGGATTGGTAGCACCAATGAGTCTTCTAAAGACAGCCACTGCACTGTCTTTTGACAGTATCATGGCTATTATAGGATTAGAAGACATATACTCGCAAAGTTCCTTGTAAAAAGGACGTTCCTTATGGGCAGCATAAAACTGCCCAGCGCTCTCTAAGCTAAGCTGGGTGAGCTTTAGGGCTTTGATCCGAAAGCCTTCGCGCTCTATCATAGTAATGATTTCGCCCACGTGTCCATCTTGGATGATATCTGGTTTAATCATCGAAAGTGTAATATCGCCTGTCATACATTGTTGGTTTGTTGTGTATCTGTAAAACTACGCATAAGCTGTAAATTGCTTTAAAAACCGCACATCATTTTCTGTGAATAAGCGTAAATCATTGACCTGATAGCGTAACATAGCTATGCGTTCTATGCCTATGCCAAAGGCAAACCCCGTGTAAGTCTGTGCGTCGATATGGCAGTTTGTGAGTACAGCAGGATCAACCATGCCTGCGCCCATAATCTCTACCCAGCCTGTGTACTTACAGATGTTGCAACCCTGGCTTTTACAAACCCTGCAGTCAATGTCTATTTCTGCACTAGGCTCTGTAAACGGAAAATAAGAAGGCCTCAGGCGTATCTTTACATCCTGTCCAAATAGCCCCTGAGCAAAGTATAAGATCGTTTCCTTGAGTTCAGCAAAGCTCACATCACAGTTGATATAAAGCCCTTCTACTTGATGAAAGAAGCAATGCGCACGCGCAGAGATCGTCTCATTACGGTATGCGCGGCCTATGGATATGGTGCGTATAGGGGGCTGCTGGTTCTCTGCAACGCGTATCTGAACAGAAGAAGTATGCGTCCTCAAAACTATGTCAGGATCTTTTTCTACAAAGAAGGTATCTAGCATGGCGCGTGCTGGGTGGTTAGGAGGGAAGTTGAGCGCTCCAAAGTTGTGCCAATCATCCTCAATCTCTGGCCCCTCAGAGATAGTAAACCCAATCCTCTCAAATAGCTCCGTAATAGTAGCTTTTATAAGTGTCAGCGGGTGCAAAGAACCCAGTGCATCAGCAGGTGGGGGCAAGGTCAGGTCTTCTGTTGCTTGCTGATGAGATTCCCTTGTAGACTGCTTGAGCTGAGCAGCTAATGCGTTGTACTGCCCTTGAGCAGCTTCTTTGAGCTCATTGAGTAATTTCCCGATGGCTTTTCTCTCTGCTGGTGCTGCATTCTTGAGCTCAGCAAAAAGCTTAGCTATGATTCCCTTTCTAGCTATAAACTTCAGGCGAAATGTCTCTAGGTCTTCCTGGTTCTGCACGGGGTAGTGTGCAATCTTTGTTTTTAATGCTTTAACTTGCTCAAGCATAGTGGCAGTCTCTTTTTACAAAACTAAGCTAAGTTTAGCATATGAGGGCTATGTTTAGCATCTAGTAGGCCTAACTCAAGCTAACGAGTCGCTAGATACACGAATGCTCACTAGCTGGCTTACACGTTGATGACCTGCCTCTTAACTGTAGGATAATAAAAGCTTAAGCAATGAACCACTACAGATGTTTTGCCTATACTTTATTTTTGTTAGTTACATGCTTTGCCAAAAGTACTGCTAGTGAACCTACAAAGTACGATGGCCCCATGCTAGAAGGTACGCAGCTAGAGATCATCCGTAGCGATGAGGGGGTTGTCACAATCAGCATACTCACAGATAAGTTTTTGCAGTACCAGAATGGTGATATAATGTACCCTGAAGGGATTTATGGGACGTTTTATGATACTGACAAAAGCATATCAGCCATACTTAGCGCTAATACGGTCTACTACTATGCAGAAAAAGATGTGTATGAACTGAAAGGTGATGTAGAGATCAAAAGCTATAAAGGCAAAAAGCAGCTCAATACAGAGGAACTACACTGGAATATAGGCACTGAAGAGGTCTATACAGACAAGTTCGTCAGAGTAGAAACAGAAGAAGCGCTCCTAACAGGTAAAGGACTAACAGCTAGGCAAGACCTGAGTCACTACAGTCTCTTAGTGCCTCAAGGTTTTGTGAGCGTTGAGGCGGCAGAATAGATGAGGGTATCAATTTCACAGTACTATACAAATTTGTTACTAAATAAATACACTTTCGTTGATACGCATCTTTTTAGTCAGCCTTTAACAAAGTTTCTTTTGAATTGTTAAAAGGTGTTCTTAGCAAAATCATAAAGCTTTTCTACAGGCCCTACTACAAGCAGCAGCATCGTACACATTGCGGCAGTCATGGCTTTGTCAAGAATGGGACTCATCAAGGTATACAGCGTTATAATGTAAGACGCGTACTCCCTACTTTAGTAGTAAGACACGGTAAATGCACTTAGCAAAGCAAGGCTCAAGCTATAGAGATGTATTTGAGCAAGTAGGCATTCTAAAGGTTGCAAAATGCATTCCATGCTCCTGGGGTAAGACGTGCCTCTTTACACTTTGATTAGTGAAGCTTCTTAGTGATGGTGTCACGACAAAAACACCCGTCCTCCAGCAGACTGGCCACTCGTGAGGAAG
>JBCCHM010000025.1:0-8607 GCA_039028755.1 Bacteroidota bacterium
CACCATGCCGCGGCCCGCCCGCACCAACACCTCGTCCCCAACCAGCTCTCGGATCCGCCGCAGTTTGTGGCTCATGGCTGGCGGCGTGAGGTGGAGCTTGAGGCTGTATAACGCAGGTTCTAGCTGATAGCTAAGGAGCCTAGGAAAGCTTGCTGGAGTAGGATTCATAACCATGATAGGGAGCGTTATCCCTTTCTCGCGTAGTGCAATGCCCTCATCAGCATAAGCCACTGCTATATAATCAACGCCATAGTGCTGTAATAAGTGTGCTATCTCAAAGCTACTACTTCCATAAGCCAAGGCTTTTACTATGACCATCATTTTAGTTTTTCTATTGAGTTTGCTTTGAAAAAAACTGAGGTTATAGGAGATAGCATCAAGATCTACTTCAAGCACTGTGCTGTGGACTTTTTGTTGCAACTGACTTGTTATCTTTTCTAGACCAGAGTCTCTAGCTCCCTTAACCAGCACTACCTCTTCTTGAAAGCTATACAGCAGTTTGCTGTTCAAAAGCGCTTCTACGTTACTATAAAAATGAGCATTCAATGGCTGAAATATAGCAGCATAGTCAGTAAGCTGCTTTCCTATTCCGATAACTCGGTTTATTCCTTTATCCTGAAGTAGGTGAGCCACCTGGCAATATAAATCCTTAGGATCTGAGCCATGATATAATAGATCGGTCAGTATTACGGTTTTATTTAAAGCCTGCTTTTGCTGAGCCATAAACTCCAAGACCTTTTCTAACCCTATCAAATCATTGTCATACGTATCATCAAGAACCTGGCAGTTATTAGTCCCTTGCTCTAGCTTTAGTCGCATATTATTGATTGAGGAATAAACTCGTTAAAACAGCATTGCCGAACACGCAATACTAGCCTATTCAATCACAATGTATAAGTCCTCCGTGGGTTTTTTCATGTAGTATTTTTCCCTAGCAAACTTCTCTAGCAGCTCTTCATTGGACGTCAATTCTTCTCTGTCTTTTTTGACTTCTTGTATCTTCTCTAGGTAGTAACCTTTTTCTTCTTCCAGCTTTTTTAGCTTCCTTCTAAGTTGATATTGCGTAATCAGGTCTTCTGAGTCGAAAAATAGTATCCATACCAGAAAGCCAAGACCCAGTATGCAGTAAGAATTCTTAGTAAACTTGCCTAATCTTTTCCACATGATGGACAGGTATATGCCTCACCTTGTAAAGCTACAATAGCTTACTCCAGGCTGAGCAGCGCTACCCAATGCTTCCTCCTATTCTGAGCAGCTGGTTGGTTGTATTTGGCATACTGTCAGTTCACGAGACTGAGCCACCTCTGACCTGCGCAGCAATCAAGACTACTGCTCTAACGAGTTACGATGACGCCACTTTAAAGTTAAATGTAGCTATTAATATTTTAGCCAAGTTATCTCCTCCAGGCCTTCTTACTAGATCTTAGTTTGAAGGCTTGATCTAATGAGACCTATCTGTAGCTAAAACGTTCATAAATTTTTGATCAGCAGACAAATCCAGTAGCAAATTTAATAGACCTCTTGCAGAACCAAACATTTGACTCTATACTATAATAAATCTCTTGTGGGACCCATAAAATACGTTGATTTATACACAGATGAAGCCGTCGAATCATGGTCTCGCAAGAAGTCTAATGATTCCTTATTGAGAAAATTTCTAAAAATAGAAACGAATTATTCTACTGCTGGTTCCGTATTGATAAAATAGGAGGTAATTAAGTAACTTGCGTTATGCAGCATAGCGAGCGTATAAGTATCAAAACTGGTACGGATGACTTCTCAGAGCTCTTGTTAGAGGGAGGAATCTTCGTGGATAAGAGCTTGATGGTAAGGAATTTCGTAGAAGATACGGCGAAGGTTGTATTGATTACGCGTCCAAGACGGTGGGGCAAGAGCGTTAACATGAGTATGCTAGAGTACTTTCTAGCTATCCAAGTGGATGATGCAGGCAATGCCCTGCAACCAGAGCAGAGCCTGAACCACAAGCTATTTGCCGGCGGAGACGTAGTGGTAGGTCCTCAGACAGGAAAAACCAAGCATCTTGCCCCGCTGAAGGTTGCCCAGCAGTGCCCCGAGCTGCTAGCAGACTACCAAGGACAATATCCCGTCATCAGCCTGAGCCTCAAAGGTGTGAAAATGGGTACCTATGAAGCCATCAAGAAGGGAGTCAACAAGCAGATCAATGGCCTTTTCAAGAGCCATGGGTATCTACTAAAAAGTCCTCAAATCAGTGAAAATGAGGTAGGAGTATTTAAGCAGTATGCTTATGGTAGCTCTGATGAAGTCGACTTAGCAGACAGCCTACGCTTCTTGAGCGAGCTGCTCCATAGGCACTTTCAGCGACCTGCCTACGTCTTTGTAGATGAGTATGATACACCCATACATAGTGCGTATCTGAAGTTTGGCAAACAAGATCCTGAGCAGCTCGAGCAAGTCCTCGAGTTGTTTAGAACCCTGTTGGGTGCTGTCTTCAAGGGCAATATCCATCTGAAGCAAGGGCTGATCACAGGCATCTTGCGCATAGCTAAGGCCAACCTCTTCTCTGACCTGAACAACGTAAGCGAGTACACGCTACTAGACGAACCCTTTGCTCCATGCTATGGATTCACAGAATCAGAGGTCATAGACCTCATGCAGCAGGTACCTACTAAGACATCCATAGAGGAGATTCGCCACTGGTACAATGGGTACACCTTTGGGGGACAAGATGTACGCATGTACAACCCTTGGTCTATCATGCGCTGTCTAGCTAGTAAAGGCAAGCTCGATCATTACTGGATTGACAGTGGGGGCATGGCACTCTTGGACAAAGTCTTGCTCTCGGATGAGATGCAAGAGGAAATACAGTTACTTGTCAATGGAGGGACGATCACCTCGCAGATCTACACAAAAATCAGCTTTGAAACCCTACAGGACCCTTTGAGTATCTACAGCCTGCTACTCTTTGGTGGCTATCTCAATCCTGACGCCTTGCAAGATAGAGATGATGATGTGTACGTACTCTCTATTCCAAACCGGGAGGTAAGACGCATCTACAAAGACCGCGTGCTACACTGGGTAACGAAGAAACTATCTACCCACCCGCATCGTCTTGCTGCTTGCATACAGCCGCTTATTACAGGACATGTATCAGCTTTTCAGGAGGAGCTACGAGAGCTTCTATCCCAGGGGACAAGTTTCTATCAGGTAGGAGTACGCCGTTCAGAGGTATTCTACAGTGGTTTTATGCTGTGCCTATATGCTTTGCTGTGTCGTTACTATAGTGTATCTAGTGAGCGAGAATCAGGTTTAGGTCGAGCGGATGCGCTGCTGATTCCCAAGTCCAGCCATGGGGATGAGGCTTTGGTGCTGGAGTACAAGGTTGCCAAGGAGGCAGCAGAGCTGGAGCATGTGGCGCAGGTAGGATTGATACAGATGCAGGAGAAGGGCTACAGTGCTAAAGTGAAGGAGCATGCGCATGTACGTAGTGTGCTCCAGGTATCCTTGGCCTTCTGTGGCAAGGAGGTGGCAGTGCTCCATGAACGGGTAGAACTATAGCATTGCCCCTTGTATCTACCTAAACAATCTTATAAAGGTGGGCATTGTGGAAAGAGCAGCAGCTTATTTATACAGTAACGCCAGGAAATATGACGAAGAACGCAACGTAGGACTGTGGAGAATACTCAAGGTTAGGACTTATTGTACTACAGGATATCAGGCGAAGATGCATCCACAACGTTCTAGCAAAGGATTGTAAACAGGCTGGCAAAAGCACTCTAATACCAAACCCCCGAAACAACTAATCGATGAAAAAAGCTATAAATGCAGCGATCACTGGAGTGCATGGTTACGTACCTGACTACGTGCTCACCAATGCTGAACTAGAAAAGATGGTGGATACGACAGATGAGTGGATTACAACCAGAACAGGCATCAAAGAAAGGCGAATTCTACAAAAAAAAGATCAAGGAAGTTCCTTTATGGGCATCAAGGCTGCCCAGGAACTACTGGCAAAAACAAACACTGACCCTCGCGAGATAGACCTAATCATCTGCGCTACGATTACGCCTGACCTAATTACTCCAGCTACAGCTAATATTATTGCTCATGCTATAGGGGCAGTGAATGCCTTTAGCTATGACCTGCAGGCTGCTTGCTCTGGCTTTTTGTATGCCCTAGTAACGGGTGCACAATTCATCAATACAGGCCAATGTCAGCAGGTGATGATTGTAGGTACTGATAAAATGTCGACCATTGTTGATTATGAAGATCGAACAACATGTATTCTTTTTGGTGATGGAGCTAGCGCTGTATTATTAGAGCCGAACGAACAAGGTTTGGGCCTTATAGATAGTGTGCTAAAGACAGATGGTGCAGGCGAGCGATACCTGTATCAGAAAGCTGGAGGAAGTAGAAGGCCTCCCTCGCAAGCAACTATTGCTGCTAGAGAGCACTACCTGCATCAGGATGGAAGAGCTGTATATAGGGTTGCAGTAGAAAAAATGACTAGCGTAGTAGCAGAAGTCATGCAAAGGAATAGCCTAGATAGTGACGACTTAGCTTTCCTAGTACCACACCAAGCCAATAAGAGGATTATAGATGCTGTAGCACAAAGAATAGGGCTAAGCGAAGACAAGGCTATGCTCACTATTGATAAATTTGGTAATACAACTGACGCTACTATTCCACTTTGCTTGTGGTGCTATGAAGAAAAGCTCAAGCCAGGAGATAAGCTGATCATTACAGCTTTTGGAGGCGGATTTACATGGGGTGCTACATATCTTACTTGGGCGTATGAAGGCACTAGGAGCGCAATCAAGCAATAAACTATGGCTACTACGAGTGATTTCCGAAATGGATTGTGTATCGAATTTAACAATGACCTATACACCATTGTTGAGTTTCAGCATGTGAAACCTGGTAAAGGAGGAGCATTTGTGCGAACCAAGCTTAAAAGCTTAACTACAGGCAAGGTCATTGATAACACCTTTAACGCAGGGGTAAAAATAACTACGGCCCGTATAGAACGTAGGCCCTATCAATTTCTATATAAGGATGCTACTAGCTATCATCTGATGGACAATACTACCTTTGAGCAGGTCATCTTGGAGGAAGATGTGATTGGTACACCTCAGCTACTTAAAGAAGGACAAGAGCTAGAAGTATTGTTTCACCAAGAAACGGGCAAGGTTCTTAGCTGCGAGCTCCCACCCTTTGTAGAGCTAAAGGTGACCTATACAGAGCCAGGCTTGAAAGGAGATACAGCAACCAGAGCACTCAAGCCTGCTACTTTAGAAACAGGCCTCCAAGTCCAAGTTCCTTTATTCATTGATAATAATGAGCTCCTCAAGATCGATACCAGGACAAGCACCTACGTAGAACGTGTAAAAAATTGAGCGATGACGATAAAAGAAATCGAAGAACTGATCGAGTTTATTGTACAATCTGGCTTAGAAGAAGTAAGTATTGAGACCGATCAAATCAAAATCAGTATAAAAAGACCCCCCTCTATTGTTCAACAAGTAGCCCCAGGGGTATCCTTTGAATCCTCTCCAGGCACTACTGTCTCTTCCCCCAATACCCCTACTACAGAAGCCTCCCCACACCCAAATAGTAAGCCCGCAGCTCCCAACTATGTGACCATCAAGTCTCCTATGGTTGGTACATTCTACCAAGCGGCTAATCCTGAGTCACCCCCTTTTATCAAAGAAGGAGACCCAGTAAGCCAGGGCCAGACTATGTGCGTAATAGAAGCCATGAAGCTCTTTAATGAGATTGAGGCAGATACCTCAGGTATCGTGGCCAAAGTACTAGTTGAGGATGCCTCGCCTGTAGAATATGACCAACCACTGTTCTTAGTAGAACCTACTTGATACTAGCCCTTATACTATAAGGCGTACTACCAACTGTATTGGACTTGACTAAAGTTGACTGATCGTGTTCAAGAAAATACTCATTGCTAATCGAGGAGAAATTGCCCTACGCATCATCAGAACGTGTAAGGAAATGCATATCCCCACTGTAGCGATTTACTCTACAGCTGACCGGGAAAGCCTCCACCTAAGGTTTGCTGATGAAGCAGTGTGTATCGGTCCAGCTCCTAGTAGGCTCTCTTACCTAAACATCCCACAGCTCATAGCAGCTGCTGAAGTGACCAATGCCAGTGCCATACACCCTGGCTATGGATTTTTGTCAGAAAACGCCTCATTCGCCCGTGTTTGCCAAGAGCATAGCATCAAATTCATAGGACCTTCACCAGAAGCTATCAGTAAGATGGGCGACAAAGCCACTGCCAAAGATACGATGCAACAGGCTGGCGTGCCTATCATTCCAGGTTCTCAAGGCTTGCTGACCTCCCTTGAGCAAGGTACGGCATTGGCCCAAGAGATTGGCTTCCCAGTGATACTCAAAGCAACAGGAGGAGGAGGAGGTAAAGGAATGAAGATAGTACAAACGGCTAAAGACTTCTCCAAAGCCTGGGAAGAAGCCAAGCGAGAAGCAAAAGCAGCCTTTAACAATGAGGGTCTATACTTAGAGAAATTCATAGAAGCACCTCGGCACATTGAGATTCAGCTGATTGCTGACCAATACGGCAGAGTTTGTCATTTATCAGAACGTGACTGTTCTATCCAGAGAAGGTACCAGAAGCTTGTAGAAGAGGCACCTTCACCTTTTATGACAAAGGCACTAAGGGAGCAGCTAGGACAAGCTGCTATTAAAGGCGCTGAATCTATTGGCTATGAGGGCGTTGGCACAGTTGAGTTTCTAGTAGACAAGCATCGCAACTTCTACTTTATGGAGATGAATACGCGTATTCAGGTAGAGCATCCCGTTACGGAAGAAGTGACAGGCCTAGACTTGGTCAAGGAACAAATCAGCCTAGCAGCTGGCGAAGCGCTTACTGGGCAGAATTACTATCCTAGCGAGCATGCTATTGAGTGCAGAATTAATGCAGAAGACCCTAGCAATAATTTTAGGCCTAGCCCTGGCACTATTACCAACTTGCACTTGCCAGGCGGCTTTGGTATCAGGGTAGATACCCACATTTATGCAGGCTATACCATTCCAGTACATTATGATGCCATGATTGCCAAGCTTATTGCGCGTGGGCGGACTAGAGAGGAGGCTATAGTCAGAATGAAGCGAGCCCTAGAAGAATTTGTAGTAGAAGGCATCGAGACTACTATTCCTTTCCATCTCCGATTAATGGACGATAAGCACTTTAAGGCTGGTAAGGCTACAACAGCCTTTTTAGATAGTTTTGATCTCTCCTCCCTGAGCAATTAAGGTGCTTGAACACATTTGTCCTACCTCTTGAGATAATTGTAGGCCTTCATTACCCTGTAATGAGGTAGCGTCAGTTTAGTTGTATATTTTTAGGTCAGTATTTAAAAGCATACTGCATATTGCCGCCAATTAATCGCTTCAAAGCCTTTAGTTCCCATATACTATATTCAGCAGACTCTTTTCTTGTCTAAACCTTATTGGGGGCCACCCGCCTATTTTACCTACTCCAGTGAATTCCTCTATATAGCTGGCGTCTCACTGCTACTAGATAGCCTATATACGCCAAATATACCTGGATAAACCCTCTTCTCTTAGATTGATCAACTATTCTCTGCCTCTTTCTTCAGATAGTAACACCCTATAAGGAAGCATTTGCTATACACTCCTGATCCAATGTTTTCTAACCATAAAAGACTCTCTTACGAAAGCCATGCTACCGTTGCCAACTGAATAAAACCTCAGTGAGCGGTAAAGAACAGCTTGAAGAAAAGCAGCAGAACTTGCAGATAGCTTGTATAGTAGCAAACAAAGCTATAAATTTGAGCTATCCATACTTAATCACGTAAACACATATAAAACACACAATTATGAGAACCATACACACCCTATTCAGCTTAGTAGTAACCAGCTTAGTAGTAGCCTGTATAGGCAACGATCCAACTCTTCTCCCAGAGGGAGGCCAACTAGCAGCAGCAAGCCAGTTCCACGTTAGCCTAGAAGAGCTAAACGAAGAGCTACCCAACGAATCTCCCAAATGGGACCAATTCTTTTACGAGCGAGGGGCCTTAGCTCTTTGGCAGCAACTCCACAGCTCTAATAATGCAATGAACATAGTACTTCTTCATCTTGATAGACTTCAGCTTGACCAAGAGGCTATATCTGACGCAGTAGGGGCAGGCATTATCCGATACTTAGCCTATTACCACAAAGATCAAGTCAATGTAATTAGGTTCATTGGCGGATTGAGCCCAGGTAAAAAGCTTACCTCGCTTGACCCAGCGATCGGAGAGCTAAAAAATCTGCAAGAGCTCTGGCTAACCGACAACCAGCTACAAGCCCTACCTGAAAGATTCGGAGAACTGGAAAACCTGCAGGAACTTTGGCTAGCCAAAAACCAGCTACAAGCCCTACCTGACAATATCAGAGGGCTTAAAAGCCTACAAGATATCTATCTATCCGCCAATCAGCTGACTTGCTTAAGCGAAAGGCTTCTTCCTTGGTTTCAGCAGGTAAGTTATAAAAATACAATCCAGAACCCATGGCTGAAGCCTGACGACCTGTCTCTTGTAGATCGTAGCTCCTTAGTAGCTAAAGCCAAAGAGGCCCAGCAGAGCAGCTTAG
>JBCCHM010000026.1:0-8505 GCA_039028755.1 Bacteroidota bacterium
CTACCAACATCTTTGTGTCAGTGAATTTGCGCACCCAGTCATAAACTGCGGCCGTCGATACGCCCGCGATCACGGCCTCGATCTCCTCCACGCTTTCTACAATAATTTCACCCATCATGTGTTCATCGAGTAGTTTCCACCTGTGGTGGACTTCCTGGCAGACAAAAAAGTAGAGAATATGCATTGCCTCGCCCCCTGCGGGACTCAGGCAATAGCTGGGTCTTGACGCCCTGCTCCCTCGGATTGCTTAACGGAATTTTCCAAACGTGGCATCTTGAGTGGGTAGATTTTAGGTCTTCTTAAGGGTAATCATTTCTCCATAGACCACTTTTAAGGCATATTCGACCTTTTTGTATATATAAATGTTTAGTTTAAGCGTCCTTAAACATTAACTATGATAGGCATAGGAACCTACATCAAATCAACGCATGCAATACAAGATAAAATCATTGAGGCATTCCAGGAACTAGCTGGTGATAGGGAATCTATGCTGCACTATATCATGGAGTTAGGTGATAAAATGCCACCTTTGGCTGAAAAGTACAAAAACGAGCACAATGTCATCAAAGGGTGTATGTCTACCGTATGGCTAACTTATACAAAGCAAGGCGATCGCCTCTTTTTTGAGGCAGACAGTAACACAGCTATTACCAAAGGACTCATCAGCTTGCTAATAAGCGTACTCTCTGGGCAACGAATCAATGATATTCTGCATACAAACATCTATTTTGTGGATCGGATTGGTATGAGCCAGTTCATTGGCTCGCAGCGAACTAGTGGCTTTGCCAGTATGCTCAAGCAACTAAGGATGATCGCTATGGCGCAACAGGCCAAGATGAACCAAGACAGACAATGACTGAGCAAGTACCCAACAGCGACACACTCAGAGAACAAGTCATCCAAGCTATAAAGCAAGTATATGATCCTGAGATTCCTGTAGATGTCTACGAACTAGGTTTAATCTATGAGATTAATGTCTATCCTCTGAACAATGTACACATCTTGATGACTCTTACCTCACCCAGCTGCCCAGCAGCTGAGCTAATTCCTAGTCAAGTAGAGAGTAGTGTTGCGGCTATCGAGGGTATTAATGAAGTTAAGGTAGAGCTTACCTTTGAGCCGCCCTATAGTATAGATAGGATGTCTGAGGAGGCCAAGCTAGCTCTAGGCTTTTTGTAAAAGCAGGTGTTGTTCAGTGACAGCAAGACTTGTAAGGAGGTTACCAATCTTCTCTTGCTCACAAAAGTCGGTAGGAGGCTATTCTGCGCGTCCATTGCTTCCCTTGAACGCACACGCTTTATAGGGTAGCTAGTACCTAAAAGCATACAATAGTCGATCCTCAATAACTGTATCTGGATTTATCAAGCACAAGTTTCCTAGAAGATAGCCCTAGTAGTTTTGACGCTGTACAGCACAGAAAATACAAACAAAATAATCTTACTGCCGTAGCAGTGCTAAACTTGAAACAGCCATCTAGTGAAAGCTAGTATTTATTAAGGGCCGACTACTTATTGAGATAGGTAAGCAAAGACTCAGGAGCTAGCTGCGTCCAATGGGGAAGAAAGGAACACTCAGCAAACGAGCGCGTCGCCTACTGTCCATCAGACTGGGCTTCATTACAGACTACAAGTGCTGATTCTTGGAATTTAACAATGGGCACGTGCTGGTTATCATGGTGCCTACCATAGGCAAATCCTGAGAAAATAGCTCCTTGGGTAGGCTTCTTTTCCCAACATTTTTGAAAGTAGGCACCATGCTGTGCTAGCATGGTGCCTAAAAATAGCATCATGTCATAGCCTACAGCAGCATAGTAGGTAGGGTAGTGGCCAAACTGACCATAAAAGGCACGCCTAAAGGCATACAAGCTTTCTTTTTCATAGTCGATATAGTCAGGAGCAACGAGTCGTAACTGAAGCCGCTGTAGCTGATCTAGGGTAATGGAGTTTTGCTTGAGCCAGGCTTCGTCTCCAATTATGCAAGGATTTAAGTTCATAATCTCAATAGTGCTCAGGACATTGGCGATGATCAGCTTATCTTGAGAGGCTATATAGATATGAGTCAGGCTATCTAAATGCGGCTTTGCTACATGCACACTGCCTACCCCCCTGAATGCGCTAAGGAATTGCTGAGAAGCTTCTGGTTTTAGCTGGAGCATCAGGGCTACATCTTGGCTGGTATTGTGCTCGATATATTGCTTATAGGTATATGCCTTGATGGAGTCTTCGGGCGATGTACCATAGACAATACCTACATGAGCAGTCTGGGTATGTTGCTGTGTAAATACAGCTGCTCTTCTAGCCTGGGTTTCTAGGCTTGGCTTGAATAGGTAGACAAAGGGGTTAGTCCCTACTACATTGGCATTGACAGATAATGGATTGAATAGGTTGATTTGATGTTCTCTAGCAAAGTCAGCTACAAGCGGTATAGTAGCGGCATACAAGGGACCAATGATCAAGTCCATGGACTTTACTTCTTCTTGAGCTAGTAAGGCAGCTGTGATTGTAGCATTCTTCTTAGTATCGTAGGCAAATAGATTTACTGTGATACCTTGGCTAGCTAGCGCAGCTACGGCAGCTTGAATACCTTTGTAAAGTTCTAGCACAAACTGATTGCTATTTTCTTCCTCATAGTCTACTTCGTCTATAAAAAAAGGGAAAAACACAGCTACATTATAGCTATCCTTTTTCGAAGAGAGTATGCTGTCAAATGGATCGTGGGCTCGGAAGGCTAGGTTGAAACGCTGTACTAGGGTAGTGATGAGGTCATGATCTTGTTTTATAAATGGCTGCTCACTGAGCCTGTCTAGCAATACTTGGGCTATGGTCTTATCTTTAGGATATTGCCTCAGCAGGACTTGTAGGGTAGATATTTGCTCTATTTGCTGTAAGAAGTGGACTTTAATATTCCTAATAGATTTTTTCCACGATATATCAGTGATCTGTGCTAGGTAGTTTAGGGCAGGTACGTAGTCAGCTTGTTCAAATCTGAGCTGGCTTAGCCAATACAATACTTCGTTAAGCTGCTCCCAAGCAGAAAATTCTTGGATAATCCTACTAAAAGTACCTTCTGCTAGCTCCTGTGCTCCTTGGTGATAGGCTGCTAAAGCATAGTAGAACAGGGCATAGGGTGTGATGGCAGTTTTTTTTTCTGCCTCAATCAGGAGCTCTAAGGCGGTTTGGGCTCCTCTATAATCCGCAGCAGTGTAGCATCTTTTGGCCTTCTTATATGCTTTTAGCTGTTCCTTATCTGTTTTGGCTACCATGTTATTGGCAACCGATAGTAAGGTAAGTAACAGATAAAGCCTAAGTTGTGGCATCATTTTCTTGATGAAGAGTTAGCTACTCGTCTCACAAAAATAGGGATCGTTCCTTACATCTACCAGCTCTACTGACCATAACCTCCCTAGCAAGTGTTGGTTTTTACTAACTTTAGAGCTTTATCAACAATTTTTGAGTAATGCTCCGCCCAAGGTATACTGTCTTTTTGCTGCTTTGGTTACTTCTTCAGGGGATACCTAGCTTGGCTAGCGATAATGAGGGGGAGTCATTTGAACGGATTGGTAATTCCTCTATCCTGACAACGGACATATATGTGCAGCTTAACAGCAGGTTGCTATATAATCAACTCATCAAGTGGTTACGAGACCTTATTTTCCTACCTGATACAACTTCGCCATACCAAGCAAGCAGTGATTTGTGGGAGCTCTACAAAGGCAGGGTTATCGGAAGCATTCAGCTACAGCGGCAGGGTGTGTCGAAGCTAGATATGGGAGGCATGACGGCAAGTAGGTGGTGGAGTCCTTTGGGTAGACTTCTTTCCACTACTACCAGAGACTGGGTTATACGCGACTATTCATCCTTCAGAGTAGGTGATAGGTTAGATGATAAGCAGCTAAAGAGCAGCCAAAATAGGCTCAATAACCTTCCCTATCTCAGGGAAGCGGAAATCGGTATAGCACCAAATAAAGGTAGTAGCGACACGGTAGATTTGCTGGTTACTACGCAAGATGCCTTTCCTATAAAGCTAGACCTAGCCAGTAGTACACTTATGATCAGCCATCAGAACGTAGGGGGATGGGGGCATGCGTTTATTAATCGATTTTCGTACGATAAGGGGCTGGGTTATGGCTTTACTTATAGGGCGCCTAATATCCAAGGATCGTACGTTACAGGTGAGCTACAGTACCTGAATACACAAAAAGAGTATGTGAGAAGGCTAGGTATATACAGAGACTTTACCCAGCTCATTGATCATGCTGGTGCTGCTGAGGTGAGCTATAAAGGACTACAAGCGCAAAGACTGTTAGACGGCGATACTGCGCCCACTACAATACCTTATAAATTTCGCTACCAGAACCTTTGGCTTGGTAAAGCTTTTCAGGGTAGCCTTGTAGAGGATAGCAATCAGGCCCATGTTTTTTTAACAGCCAAGGTAGCCAACCAATCCTTTACAGTACGCCCTGAGGTAAGTGCGAACCTGAACAAGGACTTTCATGGGCATACTTTTGTAATAGGTAGTTGGGGATTTGCCCGTAAAGGTCTTTATGCAGAACGCTTCGTCCATGACGTAGGCCGAGCAGAGGTTATTCCGTGTGGAGCTAAGGTTAATCTGATAGGCGGCTATCAGCTGGGTGAATTTTTCAGTCGACCTTACCTACGCCTAGATGCGGTGCAGGCAGGATTAGCGCCGTATAGGGGTTACTTGTATACCTCCGTAAAACTAGGAGGATTCCTGCATAACCAGGCTATAGAGCAAGGGATCGTTAGTCTAGCTACCAGCTATTTTACTCCATTACTCCAGATGAGCAGTTGCACCTTTCGGCAGTTCATTGATCTAAGCTACTTAGCTGGGTTGAATATGTTTACAGGTGAGCTCATCAGTACGCATACTAAACAGGTGTCTAGGGAGCGAGTAGATCCTTTTCCTGCAGGAACCAGGCGGCTTAAGCTGCATCTAGAGACTGTGTTATGGCCTCCGAGGCGGCTAGCAGGTTGTCAAGTGGCGGTCTTGGGCTTTGTAGATGTGGTGCGCTTGCAAGATGCAAGCCATACTATACTACAGAGCACCTTCTGCGAAGGTTTAGGCATGGGCTTTAGGCTGGGGCATGAACGCTTTGCTTTTGGCACTTTGCAAGTCAAAGTAGGGTATTGTCCTATCCTTCAGACTACGGAGCTGAGTGTAAACAAGGCTATAGGGTTTCAGTTAAATAATTTGGACATTCGTGAGCCTGACACGATTCCATTTCGATAGTAAGAAATGAGACTATTTCAAAATAGCTCACCTACGCTAGCCCTTCTTTTGAGTGAGCCTTGTCAAAAGGCACACTCAAAAGCATACATTAGCAACAATAGAAGCTAGATTAGCTCCTATATCGAAGCTGTAGCTCTGCTTTAGCAACCATATAGCCTCAATGCCTTAGCATCAGGCACAATAAGCCCCGGGAGCCTGTAATTTATACAGGCTCCCCTCCAAGACAGGTTGTCCATGCATTTTTAATTTGAACACATAACCCGCTCTAAGACCACAAAACAACCCTCTATACTACCATACAATCGTTCTAGCTTATAGCGACATTTGCCTAGCTCTCCCTTACAGGCTCTCTCAGCAGCAGATAACCCTGGGCAATAGCCCTTATTAGCTACTAGAATCCCCCAATCGTAGTGAAACTTGCTCTAGACACGGCTGCAAATCCTTCTTCTCATCGACATTAGTACTTATTAAGGACCGACTACTTAGGTAAAGACCGTTTTTTCTAAGGATAAGCAAGGAAAGCTAAATCACAGCAGAGAGGATGCTAACGTCATAAGGAGTACAGTAGTTAATACATACTCCATAGCAGATGATCAGCGAATTTACTCAATTAGATCCATCGCTAAGTAAACGAACCATGTGCCCTTGTAGCCTATCAGCAACTGCCTCCATGTCTGGCTGCCAGCCTAGCTCAGCTGCCATGGAAGTCACTATACTATCAGGGATACCACAGGGAATAATATAGTCAAAATAACTTAAGTCAGGATTTACATTCAGCGCTAGACCATGCATTGTTACCCACTGACTTATTTTTACTCCTATAGCACAGATTTTACGCGCTTGCTGCCTAACTTCATAGTTTATCCATACACCTGTGAACCCCGCTACTCGCCCGCCATTCAGGCCAAAATTTTGGAGTGTGGCTATCACAGCCTCTTCAAGTAGCCTGAGGTAGCGGTGTATATCTGTAAAATAATTCTCCAGGTCCAGAATAGGATATAACATAACTTGCCCAGGCCCATGGTAAGTAATACTTCCTCCTCTATTAGTATATACAAGAGCCACTCCTTGCTCCTGAAGCACCGCCTTGCTAGCTAATAGATGTACGCTAGAGCCACTTTTACCTAGCGTATATACAGGAGGATGCTCGCAAAAAAGCAGGTAACTAGGTGTAGGCTTTTGGCTAAGCTTGTCCAGCTTTCTATTGGCTATTTTCAGCACAATGATTTCATTAAGCAAAACCTCTTGCTGCTCCCAAGCCGTTTGGTAGTCGATGAGCCCCCACTTTTTTACAGAGATTGGCCTATTTTTTAAATTCATGGTAGTACTGCGTTGATGTAGTTCACTTACCAAGTCCTACTTATTGGAAGTAAGGCCCAAACTATCTATTATATGTCTCATTCACACAAGTCATCCAACCTCAAAACTCTACATCAGCAATTAGGTAAAAAAGCAGAAGACCTAGCTGCTAGCTATTTACAAAAGAAAGGGTTTAGCATCATAGCACGCAACTACCGTCACAAAAAGGCAGAAGTAGATATCATCGCTCAAAAAAAGACACGTTTACTGTTTGTAGAAGTAAAGGCTAGAACCAGCAATCGCTTTGGCTATCCAGAAGAGTTTGTAGTTCCATCCAAGCAAGCCTTACTCCGAGAAGCTGCAGAAAACTATATCATAGAGCATGATTGGAACCAAGCTATTCGGTTTGATATCATTACCGTACTCCAAACAGATGATAAAGTACAGATCGTCCACTTTGAAGACGCCTTTTATTAGCGACTACCTCGGCAAGCCAGTTTATAGCCCTAAACTATGCTATCATAAAGAGAAGCCTATTTTAGTATCTTCGCAGATCAAACGCAAGCCAGAGTGATCGACAAGCTAGAAGCCATCAAAAAAAGGTTCCAAGAGGTCAACAAGCTAATTGTTCAGCCAGAGGTCATGGCTGATATGAAACAATATATGGCCCTAGGCAAAGAGTATAAAGACCTTACTAAGGTTGTTGATACCTATAACCAATACAAAAAAGTCCTAGAGAATACCGAAAGTGCTAGAGCGCTCCTAAACACAGAAAAGGACCCAGCCTTTAGAGCAATGGCTAAAGAAGAGCTAGAGCACCTAAAAGTGCGACAACAAGCCCTTGAGGAGCAACTCAAGATGATGCTCATTCCCCAAGATCCTAATGACAGCAGAAACATTATCTTAGAAATAAGAGCAGGTACTGGGGGTGATGAGGCAGGTATTTTTGCAGGAGACCTATTTAGAATGTACAATCGATTTGCAGAAAGGATGCAATGGACGTTGCGTAGCATTGACTTTACAGAAGGAACCGCTGGCGGCTATAAAGAGATCATCTGTACCATAGCTGGAGAGAAAGTATATGGTATGATGAAGTATGAGTCTGGTGTACACCGCGTGCAGCGCGTACCTGCTACAGAAGCCCAAGGACGCATACACACCTCAGCTGCTAGCGTAGCCGTACTACCTGAGATGGATGAAGTAGAAGTAGCTCTGGATATGAATGATATCCGCAAGGATACCTTTTGTTCCTCAGGTCCTGGTGGCCAGTCCGTCAATACTACCTATTCGGCTGTAAGGCTAACACATATTCCTACAGACATCGTCGTCTCCTGCCAAGACGAAAAGTCACAGATCAAGAATCTAGAAAAGGCCCTCAAGGTACTTCGCGCTCGACTGTATGAGCGAGAAGTCAAAAAACAGCAAGCAGCCATTGGTGCAGAAAGGAAATCTATGGTAAAGAGTGGTGATCGTTCTGATAAGATTCGTACCTATAACTTCCCACAAGGAAGGGTTACTGACCATCGTATTGGCTACACCGTACATAACTTACCAGCTGTGCTAGATGGAGCTATTGGTGGTATCATTGAAGCCTTGAGCATAGCAGATAGTGCCGCAAAGCTCTAACAAAGAGAGCCAACAATAAGCAATTATCTTCTCAGAGCCTGTTCATAATTTATTGTTTATCTTTTTTGCACATAACCTCAAGAGGTTTTACCCATTATTGGGATAAGTCTGTGGCGTGGATAAGGTATGCTATGTCTAGAAGAGCAGCTCAATGACTCTTTCTCCTTTATGCAATTCCCTGCCTTACAACTAGAAGATGAAGTCTCTATACACAGGCTCGTCTCCCGCTTTAGCAAAGCATTAACACAAGCAGGGGCTTAGGAGCTACTACTAAACCAGCTCACCGAGCAGGGGCTCTCAGTCGGGAGGCATTATCGATGCCTCCGTGAG
>JBCCHM010000027.1:0-8444 GCA_039028755.1 Bacteroidota bacterium
GCGCACTGTAGTTGATATAGCTGCTAACATTACCCACCACTGCTGTTGTTGTCGGCATGCCACTGTGCGATCGCTGCCGTGCAGGTCGGTAGCTGCTCGGCACCAAAAAGCCTATAGCTCTATCATTGATGCTAATGTAACTACCTTCTTGACTGGGGCCATCCTCTATGGCCTAGGGCAAGGTCCAGTGCGGGGCTTTGCTACTACCTTGATGATCGGGATCGTCAGCTCTTTCTTCACTGCCGTGTTCATCACGCGCCTCATCATCAGTTGGCTGGCTAACAAGGGCCAAATAGACAAATTCACTTTCTCTTTTGCTTATACCTCTAATTTACTACATAGCGTCAACTTTGACTTCTTAGGCCATCGCCGCCTCTTCTATACTATCTCTCTGATTTTCATCAGTATTGGCTTTTTGCTCATGGTGAAGCAAGGAGGACTCAACTTGGGCGTTGACTTTACTGGGGGTAAGTCTTATGTAGTAGCCTTTAGCCAGCCTGTGGAAGCTACTGGCTTGAAAACTAGGCTAGCCGATAGCTTTGGCGAACAAAGCACAGAGGTAAAAACCTATGGCGCTAATAATGTCGTAAAAATCACTACTAGCTACCTGAGCCAGGAGGAGACCCCAGAAGCCGATGAACAAGTAAAAGGCACTTTGATAAAAAGCATAACAAATTATACAGGCCTGACCTATGTTGATAGTGCAACACCCAATAAGGAAGGGACCTTTACTATTGCTAGTGCTGCTAAGGTTGGAGCTAGCATTGCAGGCGACATCCAGACCGCTGCTAAAAAATCAATTTTACTCTCTCTCATCATGATCTTTGGCTACATTGTAATTCGCTTCCAACGGTGGCAGTTTGGCCTAGCTGCTGTCATTGCACTGCTCCATGATAGCCTCGTGGTATTTGCTTCCTTTGCTATAGCTAGGGCTTTGGGCTATGCCTATGAGATAGACCAAGTATTTATAGCAGCTGTACTCACTATTATTGGATACTCTATCAATGATACCGTGGTGGTATTTGACCGCATCAGAGAAAAGATACGCCTCCAGGTAAGTAGTAACTTCCTGCAGATAGCTAATAGCGCTATCAACGAAACCTTGAGCCGAACCTTGATTACTTCGCTAACTACCCTAATGGCTGTATTGGTCCTCTTTGTATGGGGTGGCGAAGTGCTTAGAGGCTTTTCCTTTGCTTTGCTAGTAGGAGTTATCTTTGGTACTTACTCTTCTATCTGTATCGCAACACCCCTGGTCATAGACTTTTCTAGGAAGTATAGATAGAAGCCCGTTAAGAAGTCGGCCCTTAATAAGTCTTCCTGGGTCTAACAAGCACAAGTTTCCTAGTAGACAGGCCCAGCAGTCTTGACGCTGTGCAGCATAGAAAATACAAACAAAAAATGCTACTACTCCTTACCAAAAGCCTAGAGTTAAGCCCTATACCAGCTAAAAGTGTATTCAGGCTATCTACCACTCTACCCTTCAGGTAATTTCGACTCAGTCTATGATCCGATTTCAGATGTCCTATCACCGCCTTCTATGGCTGAGCGACGTCTACAGCACAACTTATGCTGAAGACCAGCATAACCACGCTTGTCTGTACAATTATTCGGTAAGGCTACCCACTCTCCCACTTTTCTATATCCCCTAATCCATCATTACTCGAGAGAACTCCTTCCCAGCATCCTACGTATCTTTAGAGACTCATGCTAGGGTATTTGAACTACGATCTATCTCGGCAGACACGTAGAGCCTACCTCGTGCTGTATGCACGGTAGTAATATGCGAGAAGAAAATAGGCTATTTTCATCTAATTACTCGCGCTTTTTTGGCGCGAGTGTGTAGTATTGTCCCATACTTTGTTGGTTGGGCTTCGAGTATAATACACCATTACAACATTTGCCCTAAACACTTTATTCAGGTAGCTTTACGTTCTATTAAGAGCAGCGGCTAAATCAGCCGTAGCGCACAAGTACTAAACATAAAAATACCTAAAAACAACATGGCATTAATTAGTAAAATACGTGAGAACACCGGCCTAGCAGTAGGTGTCGTAGCAATAGGGTTAGTTCTATTTTTAGTAGGCAGTGATCTATTAAGCTTAAATCCAGCTTCCTCGAGAAAAAATCCTGTAGTAGGTGAAGTAGCTGGGAAGAAAATCACCCTCCAATCTTTCCAAGAGCACGTGGATACCCTACAGCGTAATTTCTTCCTACAATATGACCGTGCGCCTACTGAGACAGAAAAAAATTTTCTAAAAGACCAAGCTTGGCAGCAGTTACTAGCAGACGTAGTCTATGCACGAGTGCATGATGCCTTAGGCATCACGGTGAGCGAGGAAGAACTCGTAGATATGGTACAGGGAGCGCACATCCATCCTGACCTGCAGGCTGCTTTTACTAATCCAGCAACGAAGGAGTTTGATAAGAACCAGCTACTGCTATATTTACAGAAGCTTGCCCAAATGCCTGCGGCCCAGCAAGCGCAATGGCGTAGCTTAGAGCAAATCCTTGCCACTACAAGGTGTAACACCAAGTTTAGTGAATTGATGAAGCGTAGTGTTTTTATCACTGACCGAGAAGCACAAGCAAAGCACAAGCTAACGCATACTTCCCTGGCTATTCGATACCTTTATGTTCCCTATCACACCATCCAAGACGACCAGTTCAGTACTACAGATACGATGCTCAAGGACTATCTTAAGACGCACAAAAACGACTATCAGGTAGATGAGCGTAGAAGCATACGATACGTTACCTTTCGTATTACACCTACTGAAGAAGATACAAAGGCATTGCACGAAGAGCTCCAAACGCTAAAACAGGTCTTTGCACAAGCCCAAGACGATAGTGTTTTTGCCAGCATGCATACAGAGGGAGATCCCTCACTAGCCTATAGGACCTTTACCCAAGCCCAGCTTCCTCAGGCCCTGGCTCAGCAAAAAGCTGACTTGCACAAAGGGTTAGTAATAGGCCCGGTAGAAGCAGGGAAGCGCTATAAACTCTACAAAGTAGTAGCTATCAACACTCAAGGACCTAAAAAGTACGGAGTAGCTATTATTGAAAAAAGACTAGCTCCAGGCGATGAGGCCAAAGATCAGGCTTTTAGAAAAGCAGATCACTTTACAAGTAAAGTAGCAAATAAACAGCAGTTCGAAGCCCAGGCTACCCAAGATACGCTACAAGTATATAATGCCCAAGTAGGTAAGAACGACGTCCAAGTAGGGATACTGTCCCATGCCAGAGAAATAGTGCGCTGGCTCTATAATGATGCTACTATAAACAAAATATCGCCTGTATTTGAGCTAGCAGACGATTACGTGGTAGCAGTTATGACTGATCAGGTAAAAGCAGGGACGGCCCCCTTAGCCCAGGTACGGAATGAGATAACCCGCCAGGTGATCAACGAAAAAAAGGCACAAGCGATCATGCGCCAGCTCCAAGCCATCTCAGATACGACTCTGGAGGTACTAGCGGCACAGTATGGTGATGCGGCTAAAGTGCTCACAGCTGAGCGGCTGAAGTTTAGTGATAGCACACTACCGGGAGTAGGCATAGCCAGCAAGGCGATTGGGCTAGCTTTTGCTTTGAAAAAAGACGAAAGGTCAGCCCCTATCGCAGATGATCAAGGAGTATTGCTCATTGAGTTAGCTGAGCGCCACGAGGCAGCCACTCCTGAAAGTTTGGCTAGCTATAAGCATGGTCAGAAACAGCTAGAACAGATCAAGCAGACCTACTATGTACCCAAGAGCCTGAAAGATTTTGCACAGACCAAAGACTATCGATATAGATACTATTGATTATTTAGCCAGCTGACTACTAGTTATTTGTAGACTAAATAGGGAGATAGACTTATTGAGCCATATAGCTAAAGGGAGTATAACTATTCATTCAGCTACTTGCTAAAGTAGTTGCCCAACAAGCCAAAGAACAGATAAACCATGGCAGCTTACCTAGAACAGCTCAACGAGGTACAACGAGAAGCAGTCCTCAACACTGAAGGGGCCTGTATGATCATTGCAGGGGCAGGTGCTGGTAAGACCAATGTACTCACCTGTCGCATTGCCTACTTGCTCCAAGAAAAAAGTATAGATCCTTTTCAGATCCTTGCCCTGACCTTTACCAACAAGGCAGCCCACGAGATGCGCCAACGCATCGAAAAGACAGTAGCGTATGAAACAAAAAATTTATGGCTAGGCACTTTTCATAGCAGCTTCGTCAGGATTTTACGTATTGAGGCAGCTAAGCTAGGCTATCCGAACAACTTCAGTATATATGACAGCGCTGATAGTAAGTCTTTGATCAAGTCGATCATCAAAGAGATGAACCTAGACGATAAGACTTATAAGCCAGGCATTGTACTAGCTCGGATCTCTGCTGCTAAGAATCGCCTGATCACTGCTCAGCAGTATGCCAGCAACCCTATTTACCAAGCAGATGACGAAGGCGCCATGAAGCCCAAGCTAGGTGAAATATTTCTCAAATATGCAGATAGATGTTTTAAAGCAGGAGCCATGGACTTTGACGACTTGCTCTTGAATACCCATAAGCTCTTTAAGCAACATATTGATGTGCTCTATAAGTATCAGGAGCGGTTTCGCTATATACTGATTGATGAGTTTCAAGACACTAATATGGCTCAGTATACTATCATCAAAGACCTAGCAAACATTCATAAGAATATCTGTGTGGTAGGTGATGATGCGCAGAGCATCTATGCTTTTAGGGGGGCTGACATACGCAACATCTTGAACTTTGAGCAGGACTACCCCAACCTCAATATCATCAAGCTAGAACAGAACTACCGCTCTACCCAACATATCGTCCAGGCTGCTAACTCGATCATAAGCCATAACAAAGCTCAGCTTAAAAAAGCGGTTTGGACTGCTAATGAGCTAGGAGAACCTATAAGTCTTGTCAGGGCAACTACTGATACGGAAGAAGGGAGGCTAGTAGCTGCCTCCATTTTTGAAATAAAATCACATAAGCAGCTAAGCAATGCAGACTTTGCTGTGCTTTATCGAACTAATAGCCAATCTAGGACTATTGAGGAGGCGCTGCGTAAAATAAATATACCTTATCGCATCGTAGGCGGAATGTCTTTCTACCAAAGAAAAGAAATCAAAGATCTGCTAACCTACCTGCGCTTCGTGGTTAATCATAACGACGAAGAAGCCCTCAAGCGTATTATCAACCTACCCAAACGCGGAATTGGCCCTAGCAGTGTCGACAAAATGGTGATAGCTGCTACTGATCATGGTATATCCTTATGGGAAGTAGTATGTAATGCTACTAGCTTTCTGGGTAGTAAGGTAGCTGATAGCGTAGAAGAATTTGCTCATATGATCCAATGCATTGCCTTAGACCTACAGCAAAAAGATGCCTATGAGGTAGCTAGCAACCTTACCAAAAGATCAGGGCTACTTAAAGAGCTTTACGAAGATAAGACTATAGAAGGTCTAGCACGCTATGAAAACGTACAGGAGCTTTTGAATGGGATTAAAGAGTTTACCGTCAATCCTGAGCAAGAAAATGTAAGCCTACCTACCTTTTTGCAAGAAGTAGCGCTAGCTGCTAGCAATGAAGAGACTAGCAAAGATGACACAGAAAAAATCACCTTGATGACCATTCACGCTGCTAAGGGTTTAGAGTTTAAGTATGTCTACATTGTAGGTATGGAAGAAGACCTCTTCCCCTCGTCCATGCTAGGAAGTAGAGAAGATCTAGAAGAAGAAAGGCGTCTTTTCTACGTAGCAGTCACCCGTGCTCAACAAAAGGTATTTCTGTCTTATACACTTAGTAGGTATCGATTTGGAAGACTCAAGCAGTGTGAGCCAAGCCGCTTCATTGAAGAAATTGACCCAGCATACTTACATATAAGCAAACGTCCCACCCATGATAATACTATACAAATAAATACCGACTATGCAAGTCGGCTTATAGGTAGTAGGCACTCAACCCAACGACGTAAGTATATAAAACCACCAACCTATACCCATGTAGCTAGCAATTTCCAACCTAGTGATACAACCCAACTCAAGGAGGGAATGCAGGTAGAGCACCCTAAGTTTGGTGTAGGAACTGTGGTACAGCTGGATACCGCAGGGTCTAACAGGAGAGCTAAGATTGATTTTATAGACTTGGGAGAGAAAACTTTACTGCTTAGCTTTGCCAAGCTGAAAATTGTATGATAGTTCAATATTAACACAATTAGTACACGCTCAATGCACGAATATAACACCAAGCGCAAACCACTAGTTCTTAGAGAATACGGAAGAAACGTCCAGAAACTAGTAGCACAACTTGATACTATCGAAGATAAAGCTATCAGGACCCAACAAGCTCGGGCTATCTTGAAGCTGATGAGCTCGCTGAGTACCTGTGATAAGCAAGCGACGGAATACTCTCAGAAACGATGGGATGACTTATGTACCATTTCTGATTACACGTTAGATGTAGAGAGTAACTATCCAATGCCAACCAGAAATCTGCTTCCCAAGAAGCCTTCCCCCCTAGCGTATAAAAGACAACCTATTAAATACAGACACTACGGTCGTCATGTAGAGCTCCTCATCGAGAAGGCTACGGAAATAACAAGTCCAACGGAACAAGAACGTATAGTTATCGGTATTGCTAGGTTGATAAAAAATTGTAGTAGTGTGTGGAATAAGGAGAAGCTGGACAATAGTATGATACTAGCAACTATACAGGATATAGCAGGGAGTAAACTTACTGCTGACCTTGAAAAAATAAAGGTAGAAAATATCTTCCAGACACCTTTACCAAAAACTAGAACGAGTAAGACAGGCCGATTGGCTTTTGCAGCTAAAACCAAGCAAGCTCAATGAGTATATTCAGCATTTATGGAGGCCAGCCACTCAGAGGAAGCATTAGACCACAAGGTTCTAAGAATGAAGCCTTCCAAGTAATATGCGCCACCCTACTCACCTCAGCACCTGTTACCATCCATAATATTCCAGCTATACTAGATATCCAGGAGCTACTCAGTCTACTCCAGGTATTAGGCGTAGCCATAGAAAAGTTAGACAAGAACAGCTATCGCTTCCAAGCAGCTAATCTCCACACTGGTCCGGGGTACATCAGGGAACTCAAAGAGCATGCTAGCAAGATCAGGGGGTCTATCCTGATTTTAGGGCCCTTATTAGCGCGCCTAGGTAAGGCTCAAATACTGCAGCCAGGAGGGGATAGAATCGGTAGAAGGCGTTTAGATACCCACTTTAGAGGAATTAGCAAGCTAGGAGCCAGCTTCAAGTATGATGCCCAACTAGGAGCTTATCTAGTAGTAGCTAAACAACTAAAAGGTAGTTACATTCTACTTGACGAAGCATCGGTGACAGGTACAGCCAACTTGATCATGGCTGCAAGCTTAGCTCAGGGTATAACTACTATTTACAATGCTGCTTGCGAGCCTCATGTACAACAGTTGTGTAAGATGTTGGTACAAATGGGTGCTAACATAGAGGGCATTGGCTCTAACTTATTGACGATCCATGGCGTGGAGGAATTACAGGGAACAACGCACAGGATTTTACCTGATATGCTTGAGGTAGGAAGCTTCATTAGCCTAGCAGCCATGACTAGGGCTGAACTCACTATCCAGGATGTACATGCTAAGCAGCTAGAACCCATCCTAGAGCGGTTTAAGCAGTTGGGTATCCAGTTAGATATAACAGACGATGATATTCATATACATCCCCAAGCTTGTTATGAGATCGAGAAAGATATCAACAGCTCTATGCTAACGCTAGCTGACGCTGCTTGGCCAGGCCTTCCAGCTGACCTACTCAGTATTATGCTAGTCACAGCTATACAAGCTAAGGGCTCTGTATTGGTCCATCAGAAGATGTATGAGAGCCGGCTATTCTTTGTAGACAAGCTGCTTGAGATGGGTGCACAGCTCGTTCTGTGTGATCCGCATAGAGTCAATGTAATAGGCCTTAATCAAGCGTATCCGCTCCGGGGCATTCGGATGACCTCACCTGATATCCGAGCTGGCATCGCTCTTTTAATTGCCGCGCTTTCAGCAGAAGGAAAAAGCATCATAGAACATATCCTCCAGATTGATAGAGGCTATGAAAAGATTGAGGAAAGGCTGAAGTTGCTAGGGGCCGACATCGAAAGAATAGCCTAGCCTCCTCACGCCTGATGATCACTTTACCCTTAGCAATGGTTAAATACTATACCTTATACTTAGCAATGGCTATTGTATCTTACAAAAACACATTTAATTTTATCTATTAGGCTCTTATCCTTTAATTTTATCTATTGGGCTCTATCCTTGATACAACGTATGCTAGAAAAATTTTGCTGTAGAATGATATCTTCATAATACCCCCCTGTCATGCAGAAGTGTATACATCATACTGGTATACTTATCATACTTCTATTAAAGAATAACAATAGAGTAGCATCAAGCATACACC
>JBCCHM010000028.1:0-8407 GCA_039028755.1 Bacteroidota bacterium
CGCTTTTTTTAGGTTTACCCCTATAAATAAAAAGTCTGTAAACCTGTAGTTTACGCCTAGCCTTGTGTAAAAAAGACGCAAAGGTGGGATCGTAGTATCGTTCATGGCATAGACACCTAATTGTTGTCCAAATACAAGCTTACCCCATAAAAATTCGTGTCCAACAAGTAAGCTCACCTTTAAGTCAGCTTGTCTAGGTACTTCTTCGAGCTCCTTTTTGGTAGCTCGGTCTTTAATCCACTCTGTAGCCAATGTAAGCGCATGGTTTCTTCCTAGCTGCAAGCTCCACTGTCCATGCAACCCACCAACATAGTAATACTTATTATCTCCCCTGTGATATCTACCATACTCCTCTGCAAGGTCCGGGTTGGTTTTTCTAAAAGAATTAAGGGCTGCTATGTCTATCCTACTCTTTCTAGGGCCTTGGGGTCTAGGATAGTTATAAGAGCTTGGATTAAAAGTATAGCTAACCCCTGCGCTAGCTGTGTAGATGGTTAGATCTTTGCTGTCTTCCTCTTTATCAGATTTCTTCTTGTTCAAAGAAGGTAAGCAATCAAAGTTCACACCAGTATGCAGGTGCCACTTAGGAGTCAGCCTATATTTGAGTAGTAAGCTAAAAGTTAGATATAAGCTAGGTCCTTGCCTGAATGCAGCTACTGCAGGTACTTCTTGCTCTTCAGTCTGAGTTTGATTCCCAGGCGCTTTTATATGCGCAACACCTATACCCAGTCTAGGCACAATCTCCCAGCCAGTTAAGTGGTTGTAGTTTGGTTCTAGATAAAGTAATCCACCTGTTATATAGCCTTTGCTAGAAAGTCTGCTCAAGTTGACTACTAGGCCTGCTCTAGGATAACAATCAAAGTGCTTCCAAATTGTCTGCCCGACATAGAGGAGGCTTATATCGGCACTTACTCCTTTGATCCATAGTAATTTATTCTTATTAATTAGCTCTAGAAGGGTAAGGGGCATAATAAAACCCAGATGGTAGGGATTCACTTGTATAGTGAATGGATATAAGGACCATGCCTCTCCCTGTTTGTACTGCTTAGCTAATTCATAGCTATTTTCTTCTACGGCCTGTGCATGGGCTGAATAGCAACTCGCTAAGAGGCTTAGGGACAGATATAGCTGGGCGAATACTCTTCTACGGCTAATGACTTTAGACATTATTGCTAATATGTATTAACTTTCTTGTGGCGAGAAGCTAAATTAAGTACTTTCTGCGAAAGCAGTTCGTTCTTTTACTAATCTTAACGGCTATCTTACCTATCTATTCTCAGATATTATGAGTAAATGTAAACTTGTTTTACTCTGTTTCATCTTACAGGCTCCCAAGACGCTAGGGTGGGGCTTCGAGGCGCACAAGCAGATCAATAGGCACGCAGTGTTTACACTACCACCATCTATGTTTTCGTTCTATAAGTATCACTTGACCTATATCACTGAAAGTGCTGTAAATCCAGATAAAAGGCGCTATGTAGTGGAGGGAGAAGCACCTAGGCACTACATAGACATCGATTACTATGGCGATAGTGCACTTTGGGAGATGCCTAGGTATTGGAATCAAGCGATGGAGAGATATTCTAAAGATACACTAATAGAGCATGGTATACTACCTTGGCATATCTACCGTATGAAGCATGCCCTTACAGCGGCATTTCGTCAAAAAGATGTACGACAGATTCTAAGGCTTTCTGCTGATATAGGCCATTATCTGGCTGATGCTAACGTCCCTCTTCACACAGCTCAGAATTATAACGGACAGCTGACAGGACAAGAAGGTATTCATGGGTTGTGGGAAACACGCTTACCTGAACTTTTTGGGGAGAGTTATGACCTTTTCTCAGGTGAGGCAGCCTATGTACATGATCCTCAACAGAGGGCCTGGGAGGCTGTTATACAAGCTCATAGTGCAGTGGATAGCGTGCTGTGCTTAGAGAAAGAGCTGTCCAGCGACTTTCCCACAGTCAAAAAGTATAGCTTTGAGCAGAAAGGAGGTAGTCTTAGAAAAGTTTACTCTATAGCCTATGCGCAAGCTTATCATCTACTATTAGATGGACAGGTAGAACGTCAGATGCGCGCTTCTATCAAGATGGTAGGCGATTTCTGGCTAACTTGTTGGGTGGATGCCGGTAAGCCTAATTTGGATGAACTACTGCATTTACCGCTAGAAGCAAAAGAACTGCAGGAGACATTTTCTAAGCAAAAACAACTAAAAGTACGGACGTGTGGAGACTAGTTGCTTTGGTGATCACTATATCTCTCAACAGTATTTATTATTGTAAAAGCGATTCAGGTATGTCTGGCCCTACAGTGAAGAGGCTAGGCGTCTGGCTCCATGATAAAGAGGCTAGGATTAATAGTAAATCTATGGACTCTCTCCCGAATAGAGGGGGCTAACCACAGATAGTTTTCATTAGATCAGTCCTCCAATCAAATCTTAACTTTGGCTACTAATCAACAGAGCCAGGCTATATGTTTGCACTGCTTCAGCGCGCTTTCTTGCTAGTATTTCCCTTTTTGTGGAAGGATAAATCCAGCAAAGTAGCCACCGCCACTACCTTGCTCATCATACTTATCAGTACCCTTGCACATACTGCTGCACCCTGGTTATTTGGTCAGCTCATCAAATTTTATAACAATTCGAATCCAGCTTATGTATCTCTCATTACTACTTTGCTCATCCTCTGCTGGGGTATTAGGCTGACTTTGAGTCAGTTACGTCATATTGTCTTCTTCAAGGTAGTAAACCAAGCTATCAGAGATATCCGCATGCAGGTTATCATGCAGCTCCACAGAGTTCCTTTAGAGGCTTGGGAAGGCTATGGAACTATAGAGATCATCAGCGCCAATACCCGTGTATCGATGAGTATTAGAAATTTTATGCATATCTCATTTGTCGCCATACTCCCTGCGCTCTTTAAAATAAGTACCTTCTCTATAGCTATGTTACATGTCAACCTTTGTACGTGGTATTTTCCACCGTTAGTTATACTGACGTACGGCTACGTTTATTTTGGCATGCAAAGCTTTTTACGCTCCCGCTACAAGCTATGGGAAGCAACTGACCAGGTAAGGACCATCATGGTTGATAGTCTGCATAACACCAAATTCTCTAGGTTTCATTTGGACACAGAAGAAGCACGCCTGAATAAATTTTTTGATACAGAGGCGAAAAGGTGGTTCCGTAACAATGCGCATCAATATACCATACACCTTATACAAGGTGCCTTATTTATCCTGACTGCAGGAGGTCTTATTATCCATTTGGTGATACTACTACGGGCCGGGCAGCTCACTATCCCTGACTTTGTGATCATCAAGGGGTACATCTTCTCTATATATACTCAGGCGTTCCAAGTAACCAGCCATATACGCCGTCTGTTGAGTAGCGTTATCGATCTCAAAAAGGTCTTAGATATCCTTGCACTGCCTACCCAACATGCTAGCGCAGTATTGCCAATGCATACGCCTATTTCGACCATCCAGGAGCAGCCCATCTTGCAAGCACAGGACATATCTTTTGCATATAAGAACAGCGGGACGGCCATTCTGAAAAATATTTCTCTGAACATTTTTCGAGGAGATAGGGTAGCTATTACAGGCACATCAGGGACGGGGAAAAGTACGCTCTGTCATTTGCTATCAGGTATTTACCAGCCCCTGCAGGGTGCAGTTTTGTTATATGGAAGAGCTATGCAGCACTTGAGCTTATCAACAATAGGTCGCTACGTACACTTTATTTCCCAAGAAGCTGCGATCATGACTGGATCTATTGCTGATAACCTCATGGCAGTTCCACAAACAGCTCAGGTAATGCCTCTGGGTTATCTCAAAGACCGAATGAACCAATCTGCCGGCGATGAAGGAAAGAAGTTGAGTGGTGGCGAAAAGCAACGCATTCTCATCGCCCGCTGCCTCACGTATAAACCTGAGGTGCTGATTTTAGATGAAGCTTTGAGTGTACTGGATGAGACAAGTGCGCAAGATTTGTTAAAGATGATATTAGCACAGGTGCCTACTGTTATTTTAGTTACTCACCGCCAATCTTTTCTCAAAGAATTCGAGCATATTTATCACCTGAAAGAAGGCAAGCTGGTGGCAACATAATTATTAAGGGCTATGCCAGCCTAAGCCTGTTGAATTTTACGAAATGCACTTCAAACTTACAGCCCCTTACCAAGCTACAGGTGATCAACCCCAAGCCATTAAGCAGCTCATAGAAGGGGTAGAGCGTGGTGAGCCAGCTCAGACTTTGCTGGGTGTAACAGGCTCAGGCAAGACCTTTACCATAGCCAATGTCATCCAAGTACTGAATAGGCCTACGCTGGTGATTAGTCATAACAAAACCTTGGCTGCGCAGTTATATGGAGAACTCAAGCAGTTTTTTCCGGAGAATGCTGTGGAGTACTTTGTGTCTTATTATGATTATTACCAGCCTGAGGCATACATCCCTGCTACTAATGTTTACATAGAAAAAGAACTGACCATTAATGATGAATTAGAGAAGCTGCGTTTGCGAGCTACTTCTGCGTTGCTCACAGGCAGGCGAGACGTCATTGTAGTAGCTTCTGTCTCTTGCATCTATGGTATCGGTGACCCTGAGGCGTTTGGCAAGAATGTGCTTCGTCTGAAGGTCAGTGAGAAGGTAGTGCGTAGCCAGCTACTACTATCCTTTGTAGACCTGCTCTATAGCAGAAATGAGACAGCGTTCCATAGGGGTAACTTCAGGGTCAAGGGCGATACGGTAGATATATTTTTGGCTTATACAGATTATGTTTATCGGTTTTTCTTTTGGGGCAATGAGATAGAGGCTATCCAGTGTATAGATCCTACTACAGGCCAGAAGATATCAGATGAGCAGCAGGTACTTATCTTTCCTGCTAATCTTTTCGTGACTAGCAAGGATGTCTTGGAGCAAGCTATTCGCGAGATACAGGATGACTTAGTAGCTCAGATCAAATTTTTTGAAGCTGAACAACGCTTTGAGGAGGCTAGGCGCATCAAAGAAAGAACAGAGTTGGATTTAGAGATGTTGCGGGAGTTGGGGTATTGCTCAGGGGTAGAAAACTACTCACGTTATTTTGATAGGCGTAAGCCAGGAACGCGTCCTTTCTGTTTACTCGATTATTTCCCTGAGGATTATCTAATGATCATTGATGAAAGCCACGTGACTATACCCCAGCTTAGGGCTATGTGGGGGGGCGATCGCGCTAGAAAGACTAATCTAGTAGATAATGCTTTTAGGCTACCGGCTGCGCTAGATAATAGGCCCTTGAGTTTTAACGAATTTGAGACAGTAGTCAACCAAGTTATCTTCGTAAGTGCTACACCTGGTGAGTATGAGCTACGGCAGTCTGAGGGGGTAGTAGTAGAGCAGCTGATCCGCCCTACTGGTTTACTAGATCCTGAAATAGAGGTCAGGCCTAGCCTTAATCAGATTGATGACCTACTCAATGAGATAGACCTCCGCGTAAAACAGCATGAACGGATACTAATCACTACTTTGACCAAGCGCATGGCAGAGGAGCTGACTAAATACTTGGGTAGGGCAGAAGTTAAATGTCGCTATATTCACTCAGATGTTAAGACACTAGATCGGATAGCTATCTTGCGTGACCTGCGCTTAGGCGTGTTTGATGTGCTGGTAGGGGTTAACCTGCTGAGAGAAGGCTTAGACTTACCAGAGGTTTCGTTGGTAGCAATTCTGGATGCAGACAAGGAAGGCTTTTTAAGAAATATAAAGTCGCTCGTGCAGACTATTGGCAGGGCGGCTAGAAATGAAAATGGTAAGGTAATTATGTATGCAGATAGTATTACAGCTTCTATGGAGACAGCTATCGATGAAACAAAAAGAAGACGGAGCATACAGATGTCCCATAACAAAAAGCATCACATTACGCCTAAGTCAATCCATAAGAACAAAGAGACCATCTTAGCACAAGATAGGATGGGGGATAAGCAGCAGCGCAATCAGTACTATATAGAACAAGGGGTAACTAGCATAGCAGCTGATCCTGTGGTGCCTTATATGCGTAGGGACGAACTGGCTAAGCTTATCCAGGCTACGGAAAAGAAGATGTATGCGGCTGCTGATGCTCTCAACTTTATCGAAGCTGCTCGGCTCAAGCATGAGCTGGAAGAACTGCAGCAAACTTTGTCTAAGAAGGGGTAGCCCTTGGTTTGTCTAAGGGGCATATTTCTTGAGCAGTGCTTTTATAGTAGCCTGTGTTTGTCGATTAGGAAAGGGTGACTCAGTACCTATAAAGTGCATATGAAAGGCTGGTTCACTACGCTTTTTGTTTGAGCATCTAATATGCCTGTCTCAGCCACATCATAGCCATACTTTTTAAAATTTTCTTGTAAAGACGCTATAGCCATGTGAGTGGATAAGTCTTGTTCTATTGCTTGAACATCCTCTGGGTTAGGCCAGGCACCTATACCATGATCATGTAGTTTTTTCCAGAGAAATAAAGCCCCGGGGTCTAATTTACGGTCAGGAGAGATATCACTACGGCCTACAACACGGGTGGGCAGGATGTTATAACGCTGAACGATGTCTTTAGCTAGGGCAATGACAAGGTCTATCTGCTGCTCCTCAAATGGGTACCAAATATGGCTACCATGTTTATCTCGTATCGGCTTACCATGCTTGTCTACCTGGTAGCCTAAGCTGACAATCTCTATACCAATAGAAGAATAGTTTAGTTGGTTGACGCTTTGCCATTGGCTACGTCCGGCATGCCAGGCTCTCTTTAGCTCTTCAACTAGCTGGTATACCTCATTCCCTTGTTTAGGAATCAAATAATGGGCGCTTACTCCTCCTGCTCTTGAGAGTATCTAGGGCACCTGCGAAGCCTCCAAATGTAGTGTGTAGTACTAAAAAGCGGATTCGATGGTCTTGGTTGGCAGATGGGTGTTCTTTATTGATACTGTACTTTATACTCGTAATTTTTTATACATTATATCTCTTGCAAAACCCCAAAGAATACATTGATTTTACATACGGAGGAGGTTCTAGAACCACAGTTATGCAAGAAGTCTATTATGGTTAGTAAAGGTTTATTAACGCTAAAATCAAAAGATATCCCTCTACTTAGCTATGCAACAAATATGTCTTTAGACTGACCCCGGTTCCAGCCGAGATAATCAACCCAGCAAGTTCATTCGGTGGTATTTTGAGTAAGCTCTTCTCCAAAGATCTTTTTGAAGCAAAGTCAGTAAAAGGATTGATATGTCTTTCTATAGATTATATACTATGTATCTTCTTGTTAAAGATACTATAATAATGGACCACTTGCAAAGCCTCCAAAATATCTTGATTTTACGTACAGAGAAGATGCTAGAACCCAGTCATGTCAGAGGTCTAATATAAAGACTAACTACGCGGATGAAAATCTTGGATCACCTGTTTGAGGTAGCTTCTATCTAAGTGGGTATAAATTTCTGTTGTCGTGATGGACTCATGTCCTAGCATAGCTTGTACAGCCCTTAAGTCTGCTCCCCCCTCTACCAGGTGCGTAGCAAAAGAATGCCGAAAAGTATGCGGGCTAACTTCCTTACCTAACCCGACCTTATGCGCTAGCTCCTTGATAATTAGAAAAACCATCACTCGAGTTAGTGTACTGCCACGTCTATTCAAGAACACATAGTTAGCAAAGCCCTTTTGTATAGGCTCATGACACCGTATCTCCTCTATATAAATGTGCAGATACTTCAAAGCTGTCCGACCTATAGGCACCAAGCGCTCTTTATTCCCCTTACCAAGCACCCGCAAAAACCCCTCGTCAAAGTACAAGTTACTCAACCTAAGCTCCACCAGTTCAGAGACTCGTAGTCCTGAGCTATACAGCGTTTCTAGCATAGCTCGATTTCGCATGCCCGTGGGCGTAGTATGGTCAATAGCACTAAACAGCACTTCGATCTCATGCACTGCTAAGGTATGGGGCAGCTTACGGCCTATGGTAGGGCGGGCTATAAGCTCAGTAGGATTTTGAGTAAGGTACTCCTCGAGCACCAGAAATTGATAAAAAGACTTGAGCGCCGAAAGTATACGAGCCTGACTTGTAGCCCCTATGCCCAACGCATATAGATAAGCTAGGAAATGCTGTATATGCATCGGCTCTACTGCCAATGGCTGCACACCAGCTTGAGTAAGCGTCATGAATTGCCATAGCTTCTTCACATCTCCTAGGTAAGCTACCACAGAGTTAGGCGACAAAGATCGCTCTAAGCATAAGTACGTTTCAAATTGCTTTATAAGCACTTCCCAAGTCATGTCCTAAGCCTTTCGCTAGCTGAAGATAACAATGATAAAGAAACAGTCAGTATACAAAGAGCCCAGCTTTAGCTAGATTTATATGCCTTCAGGGTGTACGGCTAGAACTACAACACTAAACATAGTGTC
>JBCCHM010000029.1:0-8242 GCA_039028755.1 Bacteroidota bacterium
ATTAATACTATACCCTTGAATGGGGCATAGATATTAACGCGCCAAGTCTTGGCTTTAACTTCAGCCATTTTTTGTTTGGAATTCCATATATTTAACGTACAGGAAAACAATAGCACTAGAGCTATGGGCTCTAGCAGGAACTAGTTCAAAACTTAATTATAGTACTCAATAACTATGCCTGCCATCACACTAGACATTATCATATTCAGCATTTTTTTAGCACTGAACCTCCTTATAGGGTTAGGTGCTGGCCGCCGCGTAAAAACCTTGCGCGAATACGCTACTGGCCGTAAAGACTTCTCTACGGCCACTGTTACCTCTACGATTGTAGCAACTTGGGTGGGTGGTGGATTTCTCTTCTACGCTTTAGCCCAGATCTACACCACGGGCTTGCTATTTATTATAGCATCGCTGGGAGGAACGATCTGTTTGTTATTTACCGGACAAGTTTTGGCTGTACGCATGGGAGAGTTCTTAAATAACCTCTCTGTAGCTGAAGCTATGGGAGATCTATATGGTCCATCAGTACACTTCATGACTGTCCTTAACGGCATACTTCGTTCGATAGGACAGGCAGCTATTCAGTTTACAGTCATAGCTAAAATGCTGACTTTACTATTAGGTTTCCAGGGGCCAGGAGTTACTATCTTCGCAGCTGCCATCGTCATTTTTTACTCTGCTTTTGGCGGTATTCGTTCTGTTACCCTTACAGATGTATTCCAGTTTACTACCTTCAGCATCTTCATTCCCATACTAGCACTCATAGTTTGGAACAACCTGAAAGATCCTGGCCAGGTGGTACAGACATTGACCACTAATCCCATCTTTAGCTTGCGGGGAGTAGTAGGTTGGAATCCTCAATTTCTAGCTGCGCTAGGCTTGATGCTTTACTATTTAATCCCTGGTCTCAGCCCATCTATATTTCAGCGGATAGTTATGGCCCGCAACGTTCAACAAGTCAAGCATTCTTTTACCTATGCGGCGGGAATTCGGTTACTTATGGTCATGGCAGTAACGTGGATCGCCATTTTACTGCTCGCTGATAACCCTAACCTAAATCCCAAGACCCTGGTGGATCACATCATTGAGTGCTATGCCTATCCAGGACTCAAAGGCCTCATTGCTTTGGGTATCACAGCCATGGCTATGTCTACAGCTGACTCTGAACTAAATGCTGCTGCTGTGCTGGCTGTCCATAGTATCACTAGGCTCTTAAAAAATTCTTTTAAGGAATCGCTCATTATTGTCAGGATACTTTCCTTTTGCATAGGCGTTTTGGGATTGTTATTAGCATTGCGCAAAAAGGATATACTAGAGCTTCTGTTACTATCTCATAGCTTTTACATGCCTCTTGTCACGGTACCGCTGCTGCTAGCCATCTTTGGATTTCGCAGTAGCACCAGAGCGGTCTTGATAGGCATGGCAGCAGGTGCCATTGCGGTAGTAGTATGGGGTAGATACTTTACCTACACAGGTATCAATAACGTTATACCTGGCATGGTCGCGAGTCTTACCTGCTTCATGGGCAGTCATTACCTGCTCCAAGAAAAAGGTGGCTGGATAGGGATCAAGGAAAAAGGCCCGCTGATAGCTGCTAGACAAGCCCGGTGGGATGCTTGGAGAGCTCTGATTAAGAATATTCAGCATCCGCAACCCTATGCTTACCTGAAAAAGAACCTGCCTACTAAAGAAGGTCTCTACTCATTATTTGGCATCTACGTGATAGGCGCCACTTATGCTTCATTTTTTACCATACCAGAAGCAGTAGTCACTACTTACCAGAAGCTCTATGACCACATTGCACACTCTGTCCTCATCGCTTCAGCTGCTTTTATCACCTATCCTGCCTGGCCATCTACTTTCAAGGGCAAACGTTTTATTGCTTTTGCCTGGCCGCTGGGTATTGGCTACATCCTCTTTGTAGTAGGCAGCGTGCTGGTTGTGATGAGTGGCTTCCACCAAGTACAAGTTATGATTTTCATGCTGAATCTGGTCATGGCTGCTTTGCTGCTCTATTGGCCACTCCTGGTATTGCTACTGACCAGTGGTATACTCCTGGCTTTGGGGACCTTTAAGCTACATGCAGGGGTAGTCCCTCTGCTAGGCGTGGCTGATGCACTTCAGTTCAGGGTCATCTATGGCATACCCCTATTCATCAGCTTGTTGGTAGCGCTTGTTAGGGCTAAACAGATTCAAGCAAGGCTAGTAGAGAAAAATACATATCTGCTGAATATCCAAGAAGAGACAAAAGCTCAATTAATGGGGACTATGGGGTACAGACAAGAGATTTTGCAAGAAGTTGAGCAAGGTGAGCTCAATATATTCGATAATGTCACAGCTGCTTACGTGAGGCAGGCTGTCTATCGAATGATAGATTATTTACACCTAGATGTAAAAAAAGTAACTATAGAGCAGCTGCTGGATCAGGTAAAGACTACACTCAAGTTACAGGACTGCGAATTACAACCGCAACTAATCATTAACAAGGATACCAAGCAGGAAGCCATACATGCTGATGCAGCTAAGATCAAGCAGTTGCTGGTAGAGAGTATAGTTTATATACAGCAGCATAACACAACCAACGAACCAATCATCATTGAGTTAGCAGACGCTACATTAGGTCATAAGCTAGACCATATGGAAGGATATACGAAAAAGCTACCTGGTTTAAAGATTAGTATGACAACTAACAAAACGTTTCCTCCTAGCCAAGAGGTTTATATGATTACTCCGATACAGGGGACTAGTCAGGTTACCCAGGGCGTGGTTGAGCTATCTCTTTTGGAAAATCTTCGCATCATTGATGCCCACTATGGCTATGCAGATATCAGTCAACTCACAACCCAGGTTTATGTTATACCTATCGATGTCAGGGAGATTAGAGGCAAAGTAATGGAGCTACTCAGAGAGCCTGCAGCAGTTGACCCCGAAGAGCTCAAGCATCCGCTGGCTATCCAGCTAGAAAAGGAACTACTAGGCAAACTAGCAGGCACAAATGTAGATCTAGCAGTGATCCATAAAGCATTGAAGACGATTCAGAAGTATCATGGTGGAGTTAAGCGAAAGTCTGGGGAGCCTTTCTTTACCCATCCTATGGCGGCGGCCCTGATTCTATTAGAGTACTCCCAAGACCAGGATGCCGTTGTAGCAGCACTCTTGCATGATACAATAGAGGATACGCAGCTATCGCTGGTGCACATACGAGCTATGTTTGGGGAGCATGTAGCTTTTATAGTAGAGAAGGTTACAAATCTACAAGATAGTATCAGGAGGCTAAATCTTTCTGACCATGAGGCTATCTTTCGTTTGATAAACTATGAAGATACGCGAGTAGCTTTAGTGAAGCTATCAGATAGGCTGCATAACATGCGTACGATTCAGGGGCATCAATCTCTAAAAAAACAAAAGCGTATTGCTTATGAGACATGGCTTTTCTTTGTACCGCTGGCTATGAAGCTAGAATTAGTAGGCTTGGCTCAGGAGCTCAAGAAACTGAGCTTGGAGGTTTTAGGGCAGTCAGAGCAAAGCTAGCCCTTCTGGGTGGATCAACAATTATTGGGGTATTCTTCGAGAAGCACTAGTTGTGCCCAGAACGCACTACTGATAATTGCTTAAGTAGGTAACACCGACAACTTATACAAAGCAAGGTGTAAAAGTACTTAACTTGTAAGGCCTTACTACTTGATCGAGGCCTGAGTAGGAGTATGTATCTTTTGAGTTAGGCAAGTCTTGTAGGGAACGCCCAAAGGGAAAAATGTAGTGTCCTGCCGGCAGAGACAAAGACATGACTCAAAAACAAGGTACAATTATCACACAAAAAAGTTGTTAAGGGTCGACTAGATTACCTGCGTTGTTCTGGCGCGATGTAGTATTTGTCCCATAGTTTTTTGGGAACAGACAGGAAATTCTTATCACATTATGCTACAAAAATTTAAGCAATTTTACCCCAAAGTTCACCAGGCCTTATGTTAAAGAGTATAAGTTGAGGACTTTGGGAGCTATAAGGTGGCTGATAGCCAACTTTATGGTTTAGATAGTTGTGCTCTCCAATGAGCTACTTCCGCTTCTAGCTGGCGCACCTTTTGAGCAAGATCAGGTAGCTGCTTAAATGCTGCATAGCTTCTTAAATATTGCTTCCTATCAAAAGCAGGTGTACCCATTAGCGTAGCTTGGCCCTGCTTATAAGACTTAGTAACCCCTCCCTGTGCAGCCACTGTAGTTTGGCTACCCATCTCAGTATGTCCTGCTACCCCTACTTGTCCCCCTAGCATGCACCCATCTCCTAGCTTAGCAGAGCCAGCAATACCTGAGAGAGCCGCTATCACTGTATGCTCACCAATCTCAACATTATGTGCCACCTGTACGAGATTATCAAGCTTAGTTCCTTGCTTGATCCAGGTACTACCCAAAGTAGCCCTATCTACAGTAGTATTAGCACCGATCTCTACATGGTCCTCTATTACTACACAGCCTAGTTGTAATATTTTTTTATAACTACCATCTGCCTGCAGCGCAAACCCAAACCCATCACTACCTATCACAGCCCCTGCATGGATCGTACAATGCCTCCCAATTTGGCTACCTGCATAAATCTTGGCCCCACTATAGATAATAGTATGTTCTCCAATAACCACATGGTCGCCTATATAGGCATGCGGATAAACCTGAACCCCCTCACCCAGCTGAGCATAGTCACCTATATACGAAAAAGCACCTCTATACACCCCATTGCCCAGAGCTGTATGTTTGCCTAAGTAAGAGGGATACTCCACACCAACCTGCTTGGTGCTAGTCATGGTCTGATACTGGGTTAGTAGAGTACTAAAGCTTATATAAGGATCCCTAACCAAGATCAGAGTAGGTGTAACACTACGAACAGGTTGAAAATCCCTATTAATAATAATAGCACTAGCTTGAGTAGTATAAAGATACTGCTCGTAATGAGGATTTGCTAGAAAAGTAATACTACCTGGCACAGCCTCTTGAATCTTGCACACCTTATTGATCGTCAGGTCGCCCCGCCCCACTATAGTACCTCCCAAAAATTGTGCAATTTCGCTTACATTAATTTCCATACAATATATGCTATGTATGCTAATAATACAAACTTAGCGACAATACTTTTGTAAGCCATACCAATGTAGTAGCATTAGCAGCAACACAAGGCAAACTCAAATTTTTTAGGGGCTGACACCTAACTTTAATAAATTAGGTGTCAGGAATGTATGTAGAGCACTGTAAACTAAACAAAAATAAACAACTACGATTAATGGAGCACTTTTGTTGCACGTACGCCGGCAAGAACAGCTGCTCAGTTAGTTGCTGTGCATCGTAATGCTGCCACTTCGTTTTTTTCTCAAATTAACAGAGCAAATAGCCCTGCATCAACAAAATAGCATAGAGCAATTTTGTGGTAAAATTGAGTTAGCTGAAAGCTATTTTACAGGTGTAGGCAAGGGAAAGCGTGGACGAGGGGCATCAGGGAAGATCCCAGTGGTATATTGAAGCGAGGCGAAAAAGTTTACACAGAGATGATAGAAAATACCCAAAAAGAGCCATGAATATTATAGGAGCAAGTATTAAACCCGATAGCACTGTCTATACAGATAGTTATAGTTATCGCTCTTATAATGCTTTAGCTGTATCCGTAAGCGTTGATAGAGCAACCCACTCCGAGAAGTTTGTAGCTAAAAATAGTCATATTAGTGGGATAGAAAATTTTTGGAAACAAGCTAAGAGACCTATGCGTAAGTTTAATGGTATACCCAAGCAACATTTTAGTTTATAGTTAAAAGAATGTGAATGGAGATTGAATGTAGGCTCAGCAAAACTGTTCTTAAAGGAGTTGAAGAATATCCTCAAACAAAAATATTAGGTGGCAGCCCTATTTTTTATATATAAAAGGTCGATTATAGCTTAATAGTACCCCTAAAACTGAAGAAAAATTTGCAAAAAAATTCGTCGATCGTGCCAAAAGCACGCAGAATGTTTCCCCACTCAAGACGCCACTTTGGGAAATTCCGTCAAGCAATCCGTAAGGAGAAGGGCGTTAAGCCCCAGCTACTGTTTGCGCCTAGCGGAGCGAGTTTTAGATAGGTCAGCCCTGCGAGGAGGATTGTAGCTACTATAATAGACTTCTTGCATAACTGTGGTTCTATAATCTGCTCTGTATGTAAAATTAACGTGTTTTTGGAGTGCTGCAAGAGGTCTACTATAGTTGCCCCTTAACAAGTAATAGATATTGTATTTTACATTTCTGCAGGGCATGCTGGGCGATGGACTCTTAGCTGGTATAGGGTTTAACTTTAGACTCCTACTCAGGGAGTTAGCATTTTTTTGTTCGTATTTGCTATGCTGCACAGTGTCAAAACTACTAGGCCTTCCTTCTAGGGAACTTGTACTTAATAAATCCAGCTAGAGTTATTAGAGGGCGACTAGCAACATCTAGTAGGCTTGTGCGAATACTACCCGTTGCTTGGAAGGTCTAGCAGTGTAGATGCACACTCCTGGCTCTTGGGGAGTATCTAGAGGAATACAACGAATAGTAGCTTTGGTTTCAGCCTGTATCTTTTTTTCTGTCTCTGTAGTGCCATCCCAGTGCGACAGCACAAAACCTTTTTTCGTGGCCATCGCCTCTTTGAACTCGGCATAGCTATCAACACAAATGGTATGCTCTTCTCTGAAGTGCAGTGCGCGCTGGTATAGGCTAGCTTGTATGGCTGCTAGTACATCCCTTACTGCTTCTACTACACCTGCTGCACTGATGGTACTTTTTGCTTTAGTATCTCTCCTGACTAGCTCCAAAGTATTATTTGCTAGGTCTTTAGGCCCTATAGCTATACGTATAGGTACCCCTTTTAGCTCATACGCTGCGAATTTCCAGCCTGGCTTGTGTGTATCTCGCTCGTCGATTTTTACAGCCATACCCTGGTCTTTTAGCTGTTCTTGGATACTAGTAGCCTGCCTAGCAATGGCAGCACGCTCTTCTTGGCTTTTGTAGATAGGGATGATAATCACTTGTATGGGAGCCAAGCGTGGAGGTAGTACTAAGCCATCATCATCTGCATGCATCATGATCAGGGCACCGATCAGGCGAGTAGTGACGCCCCAAGAAGTGCCCCATACATAGTCTAAATGGCCTTTTGGGTTAGTAAAGGTTACGTCAAAAGCTTGAGCAAATCTTTGGCCTAAAAAATGAGCAGTGCCTGCTTGTAGCGCTTTGCCATCTTGCATCAAGGCTTCTATGGTATAGGTCTTTTCAGCCCCTGCAAACTTCTCGTGCTCAGTCTTGATTCCCTTGAGGCAAGGCACAGCCATATAACTCCTGGCAAAGTCATCGTAGATATGTAGCATTTGCAAGACCTCTTGCTGAGCTTCTTCTCGGGTAGCATGAGCTGTGTGACCTTCCTGCCATAAGATCTCAGCAGTTCTGAGAAAGAGGCGGGGGCGCATCTCCCAGCGTATGATGTTGCTCCACTGATTAATTAGTAGGGGTAGGTCTCTGTATGACTGAATCCAGCTTTTATAGGTATGCCATACAATGGCCTCTGAGGTAGGCCGAACAATAAGTTCCTCTTCTAATCTTGCCTCAGGGTCCACAACAATTCTTTGACTATTTTTTGCACTTTTGAGCCTGTAATGCGTTACAACGGCACACTCTTTGGCAAAGCCTGCTACGTGTTCTGCCTCTTGACTAAGGTATGACTTGGGAATAAAAATAGGGAAATAAGCATTCCCATGGCCTGTTTCTTTGAATGCTTGGTCTAGAATAGCCTGCATTTTTTCCCATATAGCAAGGCCATATGGCTTGATGGTCATACAGCCACGCACGGGCGAATTTTCAGCTAGCTCTGCTTTTTTGACTAATTCGTTGTACCAGATTGCATAGTTCTCTGCTCTTGTAGGTAATTGTTTAGCCATACGTCAGGTAATTTGGATAGAAAGATGCGCTAATATACTACCTATACGCCTTAGGGTAAGGGAGTGTTCAAATTATAATGAAGAAGAGCTTTCTTTAGTGAAAGTATGTAAAACTAAACAGGAGGAAATAATATGTCATTACGGCAGTCATTCTTTTGTCAAGAACGGAACCCATCAAGGTATACAATGCTATAAATGCAAGACATGTGCTGGCTATTTTACTACTAAGCCCCGTAAATTCTCTTACCAAAGCAAAGCTAAAGAGATGTATATGAACCATGTAGGTATTCGAAAGATTGCAAAGTTCATTGAATGTTCACCA
>JBCCHM010000030.1:0-8019 GCA_039028755.1 Bacteroidota bacterium
ATGAATCCACCCGGTTTGTTGATTCCATTTGATAGCTCGTAAAGATTGCTCTTTTTGAATTACCTTATCATGGGCCTTGGAGCCAGCATACAGGCCTTTTAAGAACTGTTGGGCAGGCGCTGGGAAATGGCGGATGTGTAACTGGCTAGGGGTAAAAGGCTTGACATTGTAGTGGTACTTGTAGGCCAGATCAAACGAACCGTCCTCTGTTATCTCAATGGGTTTTGGATGGTAGCAGTTGATTTTATTGGCAAATTTGAAAAAGCCATCATACTCTCCTAACGGCTCTTGGTTGATGTATCTTTTCAAGAGCTGAAATAGAGCCAGAAGAGCATCGAATTTATCTCCTGTGACGAGCTTTTTTGCTAATTTAAAACCTTTCTTAGAAACTACAGGCCAGCTATGTACCGATAGCGTCTGGTAGGCGTCTCCCGTGGTGGGATCAAAAGCTTGGATCAGGGTTTGCATCGCATGGCTTTGCTGGGTATAGGTAATTTGTGTTGGGTTAAACTTCTCAAAGACCACGCGATAGACTGTACCGATGTGGTCGTTAAAAGCATTGACCAGGTTAGGGGAAGAGAGGTAGTTGGTGATATCGAGCTGGTCCAAGAGAATAGAATTGATTTTCGGATTGATTTGCTCGAGCATGGGTTGAGCGCCAGGACTATCAAAGGTGATGGCTTTGACATGCTGCTTTTCAGAGTATTGCTCTTTGGCGATGAAGGCCGTGATTTGCGCCAGCCAGCCTCCTAAAGAGTGTCCTGTAACAGCGAGGGAACATTTTTCTTCTTCCGCAATCTTGAAGGCCTCACCGAGAAGCAAGGGTATAATTCTTTCCTGTCCGCCAATGGCATTTTGAGCAATAGAACGGACATCGGTTTTGATGGCACCCATGTTTTTGAGGTCAGTCCCTCTATGGGCGAGTACGAGCTGCTTTTTCCTAGCGTTCAGATAGATGACGCCTCGGTATCCATAGGGAAAGCCGAGTTGTTGGAATGCCTGAGAGAGTAGTTCTTCGTGTAAGACTTTATAGACGGTCCACTCATATAGTGTATGTGTTTTCTGGTTTTCTGGATCGATCCAGACTACAGGATCACCTTGCTGGAGGCTATTTTCGTAGACATGTCCACTCAAGACCGCACACTCGTATGGAGAGGGGCTGTGTTTTAGCTCGAGCAAGGATTTATTAGGCATAGTTATCTGCTGTCCGAGTGCTTGGCCTATCGTGCTTAAACTGATCACCAGTAGGACTAGGAGGCTGGAAGGTAGGGTATGCGGAGACATATGGCTTGTCAGTGTAATAGGGAGTTGGGCATTATTTCCCTGTATTGCGCAACTGCTGTGTGAGCGTATGCTTTTCTCCCAACCATTGGGTACATAGCGGTAGCACTTCATCTTTGGTTTGCTGGATAAGTACTGAGTCATTTAGCTTACTCAAGGTTTTGGTGAGGTTATTGAGGTACTGAGTGATATGAGGATGTTCTTTTTTATAGATATGCAAGGCCATGCACAGGGCTTGCGTATAGTAAGCCACCGCTTCTGTGAACTGTCCTAGGCCTTCTAAGGCCTCTCCCATACCATGGAGTGTTTTAGCTATTCGAGGATGATCTTGGTCTTTATAGAGCCTTGTTTGCATGGCCAAGGCTTTTTGTTGATAAGCTAAGCCTTCTTGATAATCGCCTGATTTTACGAAAGTCAACCCTACTTTGTTGGGTATGTGGGCAATAGATGGGTGGTCCTGCTCTTGATAGAGACGCTTAAGCATGTCTAAGGCTCGATTAAAATAGCCTAAAGACTCCTTTTGGTTACCTAAGTACGCTAAACTCAACCCCACATCGCTTAAAGACGTAGCAATGTTTGGATGATCTTGGTTATTGTAGAACCGGTTTCTCATCTCTAACGCCTGCTCATGATATATTAACGCCTCCTGGTAGCTGCCTAACTTCCCTAAGCTGCGTCCCACATTGTCTAGAGCTATGGCAATGTCAGGATGATCGTGGCCCTTATAGAGCCGTCTACTCATCTCTAATGCCCACTTGTGATATATTAAAGCCTCCTGGCGGCTGCCTAATTGTCTTAAAATGAGCCCCATATTGTTTAAAGAGCTAGCAATGTCAGGATGGTCTTGATCTGGATAGAGTCGCCGCTCCATACCGAAGGCCTGCTTGTAATATGCTAAAGCCTCCTGGTGGTTGCCTAGCTCCCCTAAACTGCGCCCTACATTGTTTAAAGACCCAGCAATGTATGGATGATCTTGGTCTTTATAGAGTCGCTGCCTCATCGCTAAGGCCTGATTAAGATAGCCCAAGGCTTCCTGGTAGTTACCTAATTCCCCTAAACTGTATCCCACATTGTTTAAAGACCCAGCAATGTATGGATGATCTTGGTCTTTATAAAGCCGCTGCCTCATTGCTAAACCCCGTTTATAATATGCTAAAGCCTCTTGGTAGCTACCTAGCTTCCATAAACTTTCCCCTACATTGTTTAAAGACTGGGCAACCTCAGGGTGATCTTGCCCCGCATAACGCTGCTCAGCTATCTCCAGCCTCTTCTCAGCCCAGCTGACGCCTTCCTTAAATAGGCAACATACACTACAAGCCTTCGTCAAATATTTGGTCAATACATACGCTTCTTCAAGGTATTGAGGGGTAGCTAGCCTTGCAAAGAGCATCCTCCCATGCGATAGCAAGGAAGACCACTGGGCAACATTTTGAGAAGCATCCTCTTCATCGCCTACATAGTCAACCAACCTATTGATCAGGCTCGTGAGTGATGGCTGGGGATGCAAGTGCCTGACCATCAGCTGCATCCCAGCATTGATATAGACTTGTTGGGCAGACCTGTCCCACTGAATCAAAGAGTACTTTTCTAGCAAGGATAAGGCTGAACGGGTCTTGCGCCTGAATGGACTGGTATCCTCCCTATCCCACGTCAACAACCACTCCATTGGAATGCCTTTCGGATCCAGGTAAGCTAGCTGGCTGATGAGTTGCAGGGCTTCTACCCCTTGCCGTTCTTTGGCTAAGCGTTCTAAGCTTGTTTTGAGCACATAGACCATGCTTTGGGCATAGCCTACCCGCGCATGCGGCTGTTCATTGAGTAAAGTGATCAACGCTTGTTCTTGTGCTTTGGCAGCATGGTGCTGCATGTCTGTTAGGAAGTTAGTTAGCGTATAATCCTCATCTTCCAGAGTACTGAAGAGCTGTACTAAGGTTAAAGGATAGCGAGGGACCCTGGATAACAAGGACTGCAGGGCTTCTTGCTCTTGCTTGCTTTGCCCATAGCCAAGCTTCTGGGCCAAGGTCAGCGCCTCTTGCTCACTGAAAGGATCCATCAATAAAGGCTTCGTTGGCCAAGCATTCACACTGCTGTTCCTAGAAGTAGTCAGCACATGGCCTTGCTCCAAGGGCAAGAAGTCCTGGATTACCTCAATATCCGGGGCATCGTCAAAGACATAGAGGCAGTGGCGGTCTTTTAAGTGCAACCGCACAGTCTGCACTGCTTGCTGCAGGTCCTTTTTATCTACATAAATACCTAAACCCTCTGCCATACGCAAGTAAGCATTCACCAGCTTTTCCCTAGACTCAGCAGGAATCCAAAACACATGGGCATAGTCCTGTTCTTCTACTTGCTGCTTGACCACCCTGAGGGCTAGTTGGGTTTTGCCTATCCCGCCAGGACCTGTAATCGGGGGAGCTATGATATACTCCTGGTTAGCCTGAAAGCACTGTCTTAAAGCTTTGAGCGCTTGCGCTCTACCTACGAAAAAAGAGAAAGCAGGAGGAGGTAGAGGAGGTAAAAGATTGGTAGTGTGTAGGGGGGTAAGTCCTCCTGCTGCCTGATTTAGCCCTGGATTATCCAGAACAGTACTGAGCAACTGGTCACAGACAAGCCGCAGATCTGTTTCGTAAGGAATATGAACCCGACCGGTTTGTTGATTCCAGACAATAGCCTGTAGTAGCTGGTCTTGGGCAGCTACTTTGGCATGAGCCTTAGAGCCCGTGTACAGTTTTTTTAGGAACTGCTGGGCAGTCTCTGGGAAGTGGCGAATGTGTAGCTGGCTAGGGATAAAAGGGGCGGTATTGTAGTGATACTTGAAAGCAAGGTCAAACGAGTCCTTGCCTGTTTTCGTATAGGGTTTCGGATGGTAACAGTTGACTTGCTTGGCAAACTTGAAGAAGCCATCATACTCCCCCAAGGCCTCTTGGTTGATACATTTTTTGGCTAACTGGCATAACGCCAGGATGGCATTAATTTTATCGCCTGAGATGATCTTTGCTGCTAGGTTTAAATTTTTCTTAGAGACTTCAGGCCAACTATGTACTGATAGTGTCTGGTAGGCATCACCGGTTGCAGGATCAAAAGCTCTGATCAGCGCTTGTATAGTATGACTTTGCTGGGTATAGCTAGTTCGCTTTGGGTTAAACTGCTCAAACACCACTCGGTAGACAGTACCGATGTGTGGGTTACAGGCATTGATCAGGTTAGGGGCAGAGAGGTAGTTGGTGATATCGAGTTGCTCTAAGGAGATAGGGTTGATTCGGGCATTGATCTGTTCGAGCATGGGCTTAGAACCGGGCGCATCAAAGGTGATGGCTTTGACATGCGCTTCAGGGTATTGCGACTTGGCGATGAAGGCCGTTATTTGCGCTAGCCACCCTCCTAAGGAGTGCCCTGTAACAGCGAGGGTGCACTTTTCTTGGTGGGCAATGGTGATGGCTTGGTCAAGGAGACGGGGGACGAGTCTTTCTTGCCCGCCAATGACATTTTGGGCGATAGAACGAGCATCGGTCTTGATGGCACTCATGTTGTTGAGTTCTGTGCCTCTATGGGCAAGTACGAGCTGCTTTTTCCGAGCATTCAGATAGATGATGCCCCTATATCCATAGGGAAGGCCAAGTTGCTGGAATGCTTGGGAGAGGAGCTTGTCATTATCTTCTGTTAAGATTTGATAGACATTCCACCCATGTAGGGCATGTACTTGCTGGGTTTTGGGATCGATCCAGACTACAGGGTCACCTTGCTGGAGGTCTTTTTGGTAGGTATGTGCACTCAAGACAGCACACTCGTAAGGTGAGGGACTGTGCTGGAGCTCAAGCAGGGATTGAGGAGTACTGGCATAGCTATTGGCTGCACATAAGCCTAGGCTACTATACAGCACTATGCACCACAACCCAGTTGACAACATATAACGTTTCGCTTTTCTCATAGATATCTTCATAGGATGCATAATTTTTTAGCTACTGCTGGCTGCTATATTTAGCTATCTACTTGTAGCCCTTCTACCCTAGCCGCTTTTCTGCTTTAATCATCTCCTTAATTCTATCTAGGTTATTGAAAGCACAGGCGATATTGGAGTAATTGTCTTGTCCAAAAAAGCTTTTGAGGGCTTCTCCTACCTTTTCTATCATTGATTCTTGGGCAGTATGCCCCCTCTGTCCTTTAAAGATTGCCTCATCTATTAGAGCTCTTTCTGCTTTTATAAGCCTAAATTGATCAATGAGCTTATCTAGAACAGGCCGTACTGGTTCATCGCTGTATTTCTCTTGCTTAGACTGCTCTCGTGGATCTTTGTCTTTCTTGAGAAAATCTATCAGTTTATCACATTCTGTGTCTTGAAGCTTTAGTTTTTTACCCAACCACGCCTTGATATTTTTCTCTTTGTTTACCAACCCCTTTTGTGATATATCTCCTCTCAGGAAATCGCTGATTAGGTCTATATCTGATGTTTCTATCGTTAACTTTTGTGCTAGATGGAAAATTCTTTGTGCATCATTATTGTTTTTTTTTAAAAAATATTGCAACAAATTTGCTATCGATTCCTCTTTAAGCCCTTTTTCTTTAAACTTCGGGACTAGAATTTCTTTAACTGTATCTTTATCTTTATTGGTTAAGAACTTGTTTATATCTGCTTCTTGCAAAGAAAAAGCCTTTCGTAACAATTCTTTTGTCTTGTCTGATCCTTTTGCATGGTGTAAAAAATCTCTTAGTGACTTAACTTCTCTTTCATCAAGTCTAAATTTATTGAGCAATAGTGCTATCACCTGGTATTCTCTGCCCATTTTATCTAAAAAAGAGCTTATTGGAGTTTTTTTATTGCTTTTGTTTCTCTTGTCTAAATAATGATCTTCAAATCGTAACAGCTCTTCAATAGCCATGCACCGAATTTTCCATTTTTTTGAAAGTTCTACAGCCTTACCTGAGGTCAGGCTGAGTGCAACAGGCTTATCTTGGTTCTCAAGCACTGTTGGCCAAATAGCTTCCACCAAGATTCTGAAAGCTGCTTGCTCGATAGTATCGACCTTAGACTCTTTTCTAATAAGGCTACTCAGTTGCTCATCACTCAATGGGCCTTGTTCACAAAGACATCTGGCAAGCCCTCCAAAAACTTTTAGGATTTCGCATTGTACATTTGTATTACCTGTTTCAACATAAAGATCAACTAGGGCATGAAATGCTAGGTTTCGCAATGCTTCAATGTCTCTACCAGCAGCTGAATTGTCAAGGATGTCTTCTAGTTTTACTATCTCTCCGTACAGTAATTCTATAAGGCGCTTTCTGTAAGGAGGGGCGGCTTGCACTAGTTTCGTGATTGCATCCTTGGCTTTTTTCGACGTTCTCTTGAACGTTCGTGCTGTAGCTTCTCCAAGCCTTTTCACCGCTGCTTTGAACGTTGGTGTTGTATATTCTTTTATACTTTTTTGTCCTGAAATGCCTTCTTCAAAATATTGCCTGAGGCTTTCTAGTATTTTTTCTACTTGCTCTTTTGAGGACTTTGTTGTATCCTTATCTATGTGTATTATTTCTTTCCATGCATCAACTGTAGCTATTTGCATCACTAACGCCTGCTCATTGTTAGCCTTGGACAAGTCTTTTATATGTTTATAGGCTTGATAGGCTCTCTGAATTAGCTTGAATGCCAGATCGGTGGTGCTGGCGATCCTCCAATATTCTTTTCTATCTTTATCCTTTTCATCTTTAATTTTCTCAGCGTTTTTGCTAGAAAATGCTATGCATTCGCCTACAAATAGCAGAATATTCCACACCTCATCTTCACTTGAAGTAGGCATTGCCAGACAGCTAGCTATTGCTTTTGCACAATTGAGGTTGGTAATTGCTGAAATGCAGGGGGCTTTTGTTGGCTCTAGTAGCTCTATAAGCTTTTCAAGTTTAGTGGTAAGCTCGTCTTTGGTCACATGAGCAACACCTTTGTTGCTTTTTTGAGCCCATTGGTAAACAGCCTGTGCCATATCGCGTATTACTAAGGCAAGCAGGTGCTTGCGTTCTAAAGACAAAAAATCTTCTCTACCATGGCTGATACCTGTTACCAAGTCAAAAAAAGGTGATAGTGGCGTTTCTATTTCGCTGAAATCAATATTGCTTAAGCCTTTTAGCCCGCTCATTACTTTCTTGTCATCTACCTTATGGATACCTGCTATTATAGCGTCTACATGCTCTATACTTTGTTTTACGAGTGCATTATGCATAATGTTTGTATTTTTAGATAACCGAAACAATCAAAAATAAATTTGTATTTATTTAAGCAAGTAGCACAGCTAATAAATGCTGGAGCAGACGTGGCTAATTAAAAAATTCACATTCAGAAAAACAAAAATGGTTCTTTACCGAACCGACATCAGTGCTTAAATACAAAATAGAGAATTCTACAGTGGCTGTTGGCAAGTTCCTTATGCCATGAATACTAGGTACAGCAGAGCAGGCCCAGCTTGAAGTAGCATGTATAACGTGCTAGGGATAGGCACGGAAGTTACTTCCGCGCCAGTTGCGGGGCTAGGACAGCCTGCACATCTTTATCCCTCTGTCTTTGTATCCCTAGCACCAGGTATGGGTATGTAGGAGAAAAGCACTAATTTTACTCCATGAACACCAAGCCCCAAATACAGACAGGTACAGATAGCTTCGCTAAGCTGTTGCTAGAGAACAATGTGTTTGTCGACAAGAGTATGTTTATCCAGGAGTTCTTAGAGGAGAGTGTGGGCGAGGTAGCCTTGATTACCC
>JBCCHM010000031.1:0-7691 GCA_039028755.1 Bacteroidota bacterium
AAGAAAGGCCTAGTCATCCTAGTAAATAAGTGGGATCTGATAGTCAAAGATAATCATACTACTGAGTACTATAGAAAGGCCATCTTACAAAAGTTAGGCTCCCTCAATTACATACCTATCCTATTTACCTCAACGGTAAAAAAGCAGCGTATATACCAAGTTATAGAAAAGGCCCTAGAAGTCCATACGTGTAGAAGACAGCGGATTGCTACAGCAGCACTTAATAAAGTGATGCTACAGGCTATTGAGCGGCATGCTCCTCCAGCTACTAAGGGAAAGTACATCAAAATCAAGTACGTGACCCAGCTTCCTACGTACACACCTGTTTTTGCTTTTTTCTGTAACCTACCTCAGTACATCAAGCATCCCTACAAGAGCTACCTCGAAAAACAACTGAGGAGCCACTTCAACCTACAGGGAGTACCTATCCAACTGGTCTTTAGGAAAAAGTAGTGCTATTGAATGCAATGGGGACCTAGCCACGAATTGTCCTGCGTCATGTCAAGCCCACCATGCGTTACCACGCATAAGAGAGACCCAAGAGAAAATGAAATCCACCAGTAGGTGCATTCAAGTATCTTACATTGGCTCTAGCCAGCAAGTTCTGGCAGTTGAGAAAGATAGTAGAACGCTGGCTCCACCAATAGTCTATACCCAAGCCAAGATCCACCACATCAGCGAGTGGTTTGGCTGTTTGTGTGGTTACATCCAAAGCTTCTATCCCGCCGAGCCAATAGAGTGTACCTTTGCATAGCATCTTATTATACAAATTATAGGTACTCAGTAGCTCTAGCTGGTAGCGTGGCCTGTGCCAGGGCTTGGGTAGTTGCTGGAGCGTATAGTGAAAATAATCTCCCCTAAGCCGCGTTGTAAAAGTCTCTGCCCGATTCGTATGGGCCAGCTCGCTAAAGATATTGAACAGTGTAGTTGCTGGGTCATACTGAATAGCAAACTGCCTTGGCTCAGCTGGGTCATTGACAAAACAGTAGAAGTTTTTGTAGCTACCTATGGATACGCCTGTGTGTAAGGCTACCTTTGCTGTAATATCACCTCTGGCTCCTCCGTAGAACACAAAGTGCTGGTTTGTATGGCGTAAATCTGGATTGGGTGCTAACCAAGGATTTTCTGCTACGAATTCCTGCCAAGAAGCTCGCTGTATGTCTCCCTCTATCCCTACATAAGGACGTAGCCGCTTGTGGAGTGCATAGTTTACTGCTAGTACTGGATAGGCATTGAAGTGATTTACTAGCTCAGATGAGTCACTTTGATAGACTAGACTAAACCCTACTTGAATGCTCCAATCATTGAGTAAAAAACCGAGTGTAGGCCTGAGGCGCTCCAGGTGACGATTAACTGTCGTAGTGTTCTTATACTGCGTCAGATATAGGTCTGTAATAGCCTTTAAAGTAAAATCGTCATTAATCACATAGTCTATTGCTCCACTTACCCCGCCTTGGTGTTCATGAGCCTTTTGGGCATCTCTGAGGTGAGCGAGGTATATATGAGCCTGGTAGTTAAACCGATCCTGGAGGTAATTAGCTAGGGTACTCTGGAGGTGTATTTGATGAAATTTTTGTGCTTTGTCAGGATCACTGCTCGCACTAGTGCCGTCTTTAGACAAAGGGTATTTATCCCAGTTGTATCGAACTGCGCCATCTAATCGCAAAGCTTTGGTAAATAGCTTGCCATGCAGCTGAACAGTATTGTGGCATTCTTCGGCATACCCACCTTTACCCTCAGATAAGTGACCTAGGTGGAAGCCATAGGCGTGTTTAGGATCACGTTTGTTATCAAAATAACCGGCTAAGTACGGCGTGTGGAAGTTGCCATACCCACCCCTTACATAATTGCTATAGAGCCTGGTGATAAGTTCTTGCTTGGCCTTGAGTATCTTGATTTTAAGTTGTAGGGTGTCTAGCTCAGGAGTTATTTCGCGTACATCATACTGTAGTGCTGCTGCTGAGTCAGTTACATGAGTGGGCAAGGGTGCTTTTTCAAACAAACGTGCTGACTCAGGTAAGCGGTTCTTTTTTTCTTTTTCAATAATGAATTCAGCTTCTTTGATAGTACCTGTGGGGGTTGGCTGCCCTACTGCTTGTAGGGCTAGTAGGCTAATGCTTAACCAAAGTAATAGGGTCAGTCTCATGGCTAGGGGTTTTTATTGATCTAGGGTTTTAAACTCATTATCTTCTTCGGTCTCTTTTGCTTTGGCTAGCTTGGCCGTACTATCTGCTTGCTGGGCTAGGGATACTAGCTTTTGCTTAGCACTAGCAATGACTTTCTCGTCTGTAGCATGTTCTATAATAGATTGCAGGGTGGCTTTGGCCTGAAATAGCTCATCAAGCGCCATATAGTTATCTGCGATCAATAAGAATGCCTGGTTAGTCCATGCTTGATAGGTGGAGAACTGCTTGTTCAGCTCGAATAGTGTTTCGAGTGCTTGCTTATAGTCACCTGCTTCGTAGTGCATCTTGGCCAGTAGATACTGGGCCTCCACTGCATAGCTGTCTTTGCTACGCTCTATGACCTGCTTGAAGTGATCAATGGCTTTTTGTCGTTCACCCCGCTGCATAGCTGCTTTGCCCAGGTAGAGCGCTGCTTGTTGTGTGGCATTGACCGTGATGTTGCCTTGCTCTATGATCAACGAAGCGTGTTGGGTCACTGCATCATATTGCTGCAGTGCATGGCTTGTTTTCATGATACCCTCTAAAGCATAGTAAGCTTCCTTTTTGCTACTAGCACACACCTTGAGTTGCTCATAGTGTGCTAGTGCTGTTTTAAAGTCTTGCTGTTTGTATGCGATCGAGGCTATACGCAGGAGTATTTTGTTATAAAAAGGATGCTGTGTTTCTTGAGCAACAGTATGGTAGTGAATGAGGGCTTGAGTATCATCACCTAACCTATAGTAAGCTTCGGCTACCAAAAAGCAAGCTTCCTGCACCAACGCACTCTTAGGATAGTTGACTATGAAGCTGCTCAGCTGCTCAATAGCCTGCTGGTAGTTCTGGCTATAGAATAGCGCTTTAGCTGTCTCAAAGGTTAGCCTCTCTAGCGAATCGCTACTTGGGTTAGCAGCCTGGTAGGTGGCTAGGTATTGTTGCATCTTTTCGTGCTTGCCTTCTTGGGTAACCAGCTTTGGTAGCTCTAAGAGGGCGCTTTGTGCATTGGGATGGGTAGGATAGTCCCTGAGAATGACTTCGTAATCCTTTTCAGCTTGGGCGTATTGCAGGAGGTTGCCATGAGCAATGGCTCTGTTGAGCAGGGCATCCGGCACCAGGGTACTATGGGGTTTTTGCTGTATGAACGTGGTAAAGCCTTTGATGGCCATGGGGTAGTCATGCTGGTCTAGTGCTAGGCGAGCATGCTCAAATAGGGCTTTTTCATAGTAGGCTGTATGGGCATACTTGCTAAATATAGCTGCTAGGTTTGTCTGGGCTGCAGTGAAATCGCCTAGGATACCATAGATAAGCCCCCTTTGGTAGTAAGCATGCGCTGGATGATCGGAGAGTGCCTTATCATACAGTTGTAGTGCTTGCTGGTAGTCTTTGATAGCATAGTAACAGTCAGCTGCTCGGATAAGCGCATCTGATACCCATGATGAGGACATTTTATGTCCTATTTTTGCTATGTATTGGATAAAATTACTTAAAGATTGGGCATAATTACCTGTGTTGAAATAGGCGTAAGCCAATCCATAGAGGGCTTGCTGATAAAGGGGGGTATGCTCATTACCTTCCTTGAGGACTTGCTGGTAGTGAGGAATAGCTTGTTCATAGGCCTGCTGAGCAGAGAGGGTCTCTGCAAGCCACAGATGAGCTTGGGTGGTTACTGCTTGATCGTAGGGGTACTCCAAAGACTTTTGTAGCAAGCGTACAGCTTCGTCATAGGCTTCATTATTGAAGCATTCGCTTCCTTTATGTAAGGTAACTTGCTGATACACCTTGCGGGTAGTTACTGGCTTATCAGCCAGCCCCTCAATGTGGGTAATAGCTAGATCATAGTTGTTTGTACGAAGATATGCCTCACTGAGCAGGGCATCAGCTTCTAGTAAATGCTGGTTATCTGTATGGCTCTGTTTGAACTTTTGCAGGGTTTCGATGGCGCTAGTAAAGTTGCCCAGCTCATAACTTACCTTGGCGTATTGAAAGGTAGCCTCTGCCTGTACTTCGCTTATAGGGCCTGCTTGTCGGGCTTTGTCAAAGGCAGCTAGGGCCAAGGGTTGCTGGTTTGTTTTCAGATAGAGCAGGCCTGCATAGTAGCTACCTAGCTGACTCATGTCGTCTTCTTGCATGGCCACCTCTTTGAAGTACTTGAGGGCTTTGTAGTCTTCCTCAGCTTTGTATAGGGCGAAGGCTAGTCTATAGAGTACCTCGCCTGTTGCAGCAGAATCTTGCAGGGCTAAGTATGCTTCGTAATGCTGGGCTGCTGCTGGGTAGGCTGCTAAAAAGAAGTATGCTTCGGCTGTGATTAGAGTGATCTCTTCTTCGTTTTTTAGCTGTATCGCAGTGTTTTTTACCGTATCGATATAGCTCAGTAGCTCCTGGAAACGTTGCTGCTGGTAGTATGCCACTAGCACTAAGTAGGGTACCACTGGCTGGTAAGCTTCATGCTCGCTAGCCTTGTTCAAGTCAGCCAAGGCTGTCTCATAGTCGCCATCTTTTAGCGCAATGTAGCCTGCATAGTAGTTGGCTGCATGGGTGTAGGGATTATCATGCTCCTTGATCTTATTGAAGTAGGCCAAGGCTTGGCCAAGTTTTTTTTCATTTAAGTAGGCGTAAGCCATCCGATACTGCAGCTCACACTGCTTGGTTATAGCTAACTGGTTGGTGTCTACTGCTAGGTAGTATTCCAGGCTCTTGGCATAATCCTGCTTGGCATAGCAGAGGTTGCCCAGCTCGTAGTAAGCTAGGACTGTCTTGTGGTGGTAGGGGTAAGTCTGCACAAACTGATAAAGACGTTCTTCACCATCAGGGCGATCAAGCCTGATAGCACACAAGGCTGCATAGTATTGTGCTTCTATGGCTGGGAGGCTGCCCTTGTGTAGGCGTATATACTCTTCCATATAGTGCTGTGCTGCTTCGTGCTTCTCTTTTTGAAAAAGCGCTAGTGCTTTTTCAAACGATGTGCCTAGTTCACGCTCAGCTTGTGTAGCCTGTGCATAGCTAGCTAGGTACAAAGTGGTTTGTAAGGCCAATATGTAAAGTAGTACTTTCATCGTGACAGGATGTGTTGGTGAAGCTACAAAAATTACAGGTAGTACATCAGTGCATTAGCTTAAAAATTAGCTCTTTCAGTATTTGCCCTTCTTCTATGGTAGGATAGTCAATGCCCTTGAGCTGCAAGTCTGCTTGGTGTAGGTAATGAATGTTCTCTATCACTTTGGGCAGAGGATAGCTCTGGGCAGCTAGTAGGTATTCTTGTATAAAGTATGGGTTTACTTGCAGGGTCTTGGCCAGGGCTTGTCTAGATTTATCCTTAGCATGATGTACTAGTAGTACTTTGCTAAAAAAGCTAAAAAGCAAAGCAACTAGGGGAATAGCAGGGTTATTTTTAGTGTTGGCTGCTAAGTATAGCACAATCTGGTTAGCCTTGAATACATTTTGGGTAGCCAGTGCTTTCTGTAGCTCAAATGCATTGAACTGCTTGCTGACCCCTATGTATTTTTGGATGATGGCATCATTGACTTCACTTTCTGTTTGTAGGTTAAGCTGCACCTTATCTAGCTCGCTCGCTAGCCTGGTTAGGTCATTACCTACCAGCTCTTGCAGCATCAGGCTAGCTTTTTCTGTGATGTTCAGTCCTTTTGCTCGAATATAATCGGTAATCCATGCAGGTAGTTGGTTGTCATATAGCTTCTTAGCATGCACCAATACTGTATGCTGAGCTAGTATCTTGCTCAGCGTTGTTCTAGCATCTAGGGTTTTGTGCTTGTGGGCAAAGACCAGCAGTGTGGCAGGCTGAGGGGCTTTGACATAGTTGGTCAAAAGCTTTTGTCCTGCTTCTCTACGTAGGTCTAGAAGCTCTTGCGCTTCCTTGACGATCACTACCTGTCGCTCTGCTGCCACAGGATAACGCCGTGCATAGGTCAGCACTTGGCTCATGGTCTGGTCCTTGCCGTATACAATGGTCAGGTTAAAGTCCTTCTCAGCAGCGCTCAGTCCATTATCCGCTACATAACGGGTGATCAGGTCGATGTAATAGGGCTCTTCTCCATGGAGAAAGTATACAGGCGCGTGTTGTCGGCGCTTGAGTGCCGTAAGAATTTGCTGGGGTGTAGCAATCATAGCAGTGCAAATCTAGCAAGCTACTTAGCATACTTCAAAAGTTAGACTTCTTTCGAAACTGTGATTCTAAGGCCTTATCTGTGTATAAACCAATATATTTTGTGGGTTCCACAGGAGGTCTATTATTGTTTCGAAACAAATCTGTTGACTGCCTCTCGCTACAGGGGGACGGAGCAACAAGCCCAAGGACAAAGGATACAACCCTGCTCATGCTTCCCTTCAAATCTGGTCAGAGCCAGCCTTTCGGCATGACCTTGATAGCATGTGCTTAAAGGCAGGCTCTGTGGTATGGGGCAAGACAGCCATCCAGACAGCTCTTTACACGCACTCAGGCAGCAGTCTTAGTCAACCAGCATTTCCTGGAGTACTTGTTTTACCTTGAGTATGGTTTTTAGGTCAACATTCCCCATTTTTTCATAGGGCCTAGCGCCATCAACAGTCCTCAGCTGATCCAACGCAATCCATCCTATTTGCCCATCTACTTTTGTTTTAACCCTAGTAGGGTAGTCCCTAGACTGCGTTGTAAGTGGCGCTATGATGATCGTAGAGAGATACAGGTTGAGTTCATCAGGAGAGATTACTAGACATGGTCTGGTCTTTTTCATTTCCCGCCCGATAGTCGGATCTAGCTTAACCCAGTAGACTCCATATTGCCTTATGACCATGGCTCAAAGGCTTCATCTTCAAATACATCCGCTATGAGTAGCTGATCATCTTTTTTTGAAGCCATTTCTTGGAAGGCTGCTGCCCATCCTGCTCTGGGCTTGGAGGGCTTGAGCAGAATAGCATCTGTAGTAACCTCTAGCTCGACCTTTTTCTTAATTTTAAGGCTTTTGAGCAGAGGAGACGGTATAATGACACCTCTAGAGTTACCGATGGGGATAATGTTTGCTTGCATGGCTATGGGTTTTAGATGTGAACAAAGTTATAATAAATTACCTAAAACTAGGAGTAGGTAATTCAAATACCAAGCAGAAATTTTCTGCTATGCTAGCAAAGCACTCTGGAGTGTGCGTAATAATTTCCCCATAATTCTTGTTGGCTAAATAATTCTTGTTGGCTAATATTTCAATGCAATCTACCATTATAGTATGGGAGTATACACTCTTTGCCACAAGCAGTGGCAATATTAGTAATCCCACAGGTCTGCCGTTAAATTTTTAAGAACTAGAAATTGCTATAGAATCCAGATACTATAGTCTTGAAGACTTGACAATGTCAAAAAGTATTCCTAGCTTAGTGGGGGAAGAAGGAACTGAACTGACTAGAGCAAAGCAAAAGCTTTGAAAAGCGTATAATACACTTAAAAAGCAATTAAGATAAACTGGATTAGCCATACATGTTTGTGCTAAAAAGTTATGATTACGAGTTTGGACCATTTGGCTAAAAGCGTAACTTTTAGTATAT